>JAGWBA010000097.1 GCA_021296215.1 Flavobacteriales bacterium | reverse complement strand
AACTCTTATAAGCCGGCTTTCGATATTTCTTGCTTTTTCATATCACTAAGTTAAGTGACACACTTTTCTGAACAGACTCTCGGAAACCAATCTCTATGACTCCATTTCAATTCTTTCTAGTACCTGCCCTGTTCATAATTTCGCTCGCATGTGCTCGGCCAGCGACTTCCGAGGCCGTACCGGATCACAGCAATATTTCCGATTCACTTTACTTACATCTTCCGAATACGGGTTTTTTCTGTGCATACGTCGATGATCAAGATAACCTGTGGTTGGGTAGTCGCGGTAGTGGAGTCTATAAATTTGATGGTCAGACCTTTACGAATTACACCGAGGCCAACGGACTCGCCAACAATGAAATTACGTCCATCTCCAAAGACCATAAAGGAAAAATGTGGTTTGGCACCCGCGGCGGGGCCTGTTGGTTTAACGGTACTGAGTTCGGCTTTCTCGAAATACCTTACAGCGATACTTCGAGCCTATGGCTCAATCAGGTTTACCCGGTGATAGACCCAAACGAAGTGATGTCTATCCACGCAGACCACCAGGGTAATCTTTGGTTCGGAACCAATGGAGCAGGGGTTTATCGCTACAACGGAACTATTTTCGAGCAATTCTTGTCCGACGCGGGTATGGTGTACGATGATGGAATGCAGCGCAATATAATATTAACGATGACCGAGGATCCCCGGGGCCACATTTGGTTTAGCTCTTTAAGTCATGCAGGCGTAAGTCGGTACGACGGAAAAGAGTTTATACACTACGTAGAGGAGTTGAGTGATGATTTTGTGCGCGTGGTTTACAGCGATCACGAAGGGAAAATCTGGATAGGGGCCCATGGGAATCTCGCGGGTGGATTCGACCTGTTTGACGGAGAGCAATTCACGACTTATTATAAAACCGACCAAGGTCTACAACATAATAACGTGGTCTCGGTTTGCGAAGATAACGAGGGCCTACTTTGGCTAGGCAGTGGCACCTCGCCCTTGACCACTTTCGATGGGGAGCATTTCGAGGTGGTTCGAGATGCACAGGGAAATTCCTTCGACCTAAGACTATTTGCAGTTCGGGACCAACGCGGATTCATATGGTTTGGCGGACCTCACGGCCTATGGCGATCCAATGGCGAAGAGGTATTCGAAATAACCCGGCGGTAAGCGGTTTAAGTTAATGAACGAATAAGGAGCCATGGAATCGCTCAGGTGCATGGCACCAGGTTTGCCTGTGGCCAATCGGGTTTCGGATTTGCCGAAATCAGGAAAAGTTGAACAGTCAGGTGAAGCTTTATCTTAAAGCACGAAAACCACTGATCGAGCACAGCGAGGCCTGATTCGTAGAACCTGATCGGTACGACCTGAACGTACAATGTCCGATTGACTCGCGGAGCGAATGTACTTGCGAAGCAAACTTTCCGTTACCTTCGAAGCATTCAACTCTCCCCTACACATGAACAAGTTCCTTCTCCTTTTTCCAATAGGCCTGCTCATCAGCTGTGCTGCACCCAACGAAAAAGATTCCGACCCAATCGAAGCGCGCATTGCGCGGGTCGAAAATGGCCTCCAACCCAACCTTCAGATCAAAGGTGACTCCGTTCCGCATTACAATATTGAAGAGCGTATGAAGACCTTTAACGTGGCCGGACTCAGTATGGCCGTTTTGCACGATGGGCAAATCGCATGGGCCAAGGCATACGGGGTGGCCGATAGCGCATCGGGCCGAAAAGTAACCACCGAAACGCTGTTCCAGGCCGCCTCGATCAGCAAGCCGGTGGCGGCAACCAGAGCCCACCAGCTCATGGAGGCCGGAAAGCTCGACCTCGATGCCAACGTCAACGATTACCTTACGAGTTGGAAAGTACCCGAAAACGAATTTACTACCGATGAAAAGGTCACGGCCAAAAGGATCATGAATCATTCCGCCGGACTCACCGTGTGGGGATTTGCAGGATACCACCGCGATTCGGTCATTCTCTCAATGGTAGAGGTGCTGAATGGACTCGGAAATTCGGACAGCGTACTGGTGTACAAAGAGCCCGGCGAAAGCTGGCAGTATTCGGGCGGGGGCTATACGATCATGCAACTCATGATCAGTGATATGGAAGGAGAGCCGTTCCCCGATATCATGAGAAAAAATGTGCTCGATCCACTCGGAATGTCCACCAGCACTTTCGAGCAACCACTTCCTCAAAATCGGTACGATGCGGCCGCGACCGGTTACCGGAGCGGTGGGGAACCCGTTGAAGGAAACTGGCACGTGTATCCGGAAATGGCCGCGGCCGGACTCTGGACTACGCCGTCGGAGCTGATCCAGTGGCCCAGGGAAATTCAAAAGATATATCAGACCAAAGAAGACGGATTGCTGAAGTACGCGACAGTTAAAAAGATGCTGAAATCGGGCGATGGCGATCACGGACTTGGCCCCGGTAGCATGAAGCATTTCTTCGGCCACGGTGGAGCTAATGAAGGGTTCCGCTCCGAAATGCGCGCCTGGAAAAAAGAGCCTTTTGCCCTAGTGATCATGGTTAATTCCGATAACAACGTCATTTTTCAAGAAATTCTCCTGAGTCTGGCCGAGGAATACGACTTACCGGGAGTAGAACCCATCGTCAAAACCATGAAAGCCCAAACGGAAGAGGAGCTGCAACGCTTCGTTGGTACCTTCAACTTTGAAGGTTTTGGCAGCTGCACCTTCGAAGTCCATGACCGCGGGTTGCGTCAAACCGCCGACTGGGCCGATGAAGGGCGTTTTTGGGACTTACTTCCCTCGGGCGACCATACCTTTTTCACGACCGATATCGGCGAGGACTTCACCTTTGTGATGGAAGGGGACTCGGCGGTCGCACTGAAAGTGCAGGGGTATGAGGCAGTGAGGACGAAGTGATAGCATTGATATAAGTGGCCCCAAGCGGGGCTATAAGTGTTATAAGTGGCGCTTCGCGCTAGAAGTGAAATAATTCCAAGACGTAGAGTGGATGTGGCTAGCGCCAAGTGAATTCCTAGCGGAGTTGAACCTATATTGACTCGCGCGCAGCGGGAATGGACTTCGGCGCAGCCGAAATTGACTTTCGTAGCAAATTGACTCGCGAAGCGAATAAAAAGCGCCTACGGCGCGATGAACAGCTCCCTTTTCCAGTAAAACCCTTCTATTCGTTCATCTTGCCTTGATGCAAAACGAACCAAAAAATCAAGTAGCTCCACTAGGCCGATCTTGCTAGTGCAAGACCGTTCGCCCTTTCGCTTCTTGCTCTTTTTTGCTTCGCAAAACGCAATTCCGCTCAGGACTCTCTTCGGCAAACGGGAGCGACCGGGCAATGGGTAATCAACCAATATTGACAAGTCAATGTGAATTCGGGCTACGCCCAGTGTGTTCCTATTAGAGTATAAGCCTCATGTGACTCGCGCGAAGCGCGAATTAACTTCGGCGCATCCGGAATGGACTCGCTTTTCGAAGAACCCGGCCTACGGCCAGATTCGTATCTTCCTAAAATGAATCGAACCTTAATCCTCGGTATAATCATAGTCCTTTCCTCTTGCAGGGCAAAAACCCCTTCGGAAAGCGAATCAACTTCGAAGTTCGAACCGGAAGGAGTTTACTTGACCGTATTAGGCACACTGCAAGACGCCGGTGCTCCGCACATTGCGTGCAAGAAGGAGTGCTGTACTGAATTGTTTGAGAACCCCGATCCCAATCGAATGGTGGTGAGTTTGGGGCTGGTCGATAATAGGGCAGGGAAGAAGTACTTATTTGAAGCCACACCCGATATGAGCCGACAAATGAAGGCCTTGGTGCGGCCCGATGTGGTGAACCCCGGTGAATTCGTCGATGGTATTTTCCTCACCCACGCGCATATTGGGCATTACACCGGACTCATGTATTTAGGTAAAGAGGCTACCAATGCCAACAGGGTTCCGGTATACGCCATGCCGCGTATGCAGGAGTACTTGGAAACGAACGGCCCTTGGAGCCGGCTCGTGAGCATGAACAACATAGCCCTGATGCATTTGATACACGAGCAGCCGGTAGAGCTGACTCCTCAGGTGGCCATAACGCCGATCTTGGTTCCGCACCGCGATGAATATTCAGAGACCGTGGGATACCGCATTGAGGGGCCTGGCAAATCGGCCTTGTTTATACCTGATATCGACAAGTGGAGCAAGTGGGAGCGGGATATCATCGAAGAAATCAAGCGGGTCGATTACGCCTTTTTGGACGCTACCTTCTACAGCGGCGAAGAGATTAATACCCGCGACATCTCCCAAATTCCACACCCTTTCATCATCGAAAGCATGGAGCTCTTTAAGGACCTCCCGGCGGAACAAAAAGCAAAGGTGGTCTTCATTCACTTCAATCATACCAATCCGGTCGTAGACCGAGACAGTCCAGAAGCACAGGAGGTGTTGAAGGCCGGATTTGGGTTTGCCCGGGTAGGGGAGGTGTATGAACTGTGACGCTCGTCTTTGGCTCTACGCTTTGGACTCTAGACTTTAAGCTGCTTCCAAAAAAAACGGCTTATTGACTTAATATTCACTACTTTAAGGAGCAGTACTCGAGGGAGAGAACACCATAAAGCTCGATTATTTAAGGATTTGAAAACTCTTTTAAGCAGGTTATCTGGTGTAACAGCCTTATATGATCTTTGGGAAATCGCTCTAAACAGAGCGAGGAAAGAACCCATTTGCTTATTAGGAAATTAACCAACGCTCAGTCATGTAAAAAGTATAATGAAAACAATGATCATCGCAGCTTGCTTAGGAGCGTTTACCATGTTAAATGCCCGGGATTTTGTTTGGGCAAATGCCCTCGGGGCGGGTTCTAATGATTTAGGGTGCCGCATCACTGTAAATACATTCGGGGAGGTATATACAACGGGTTATTTTCGAGGAACGGTAGATTTTGACCCTGGACCCGGAACGGCCCTCTTGACTGCTTCTGGAGGTAGTGATATTTTCATTCTGAAAATGGACGCATCGGGGAGTTTCCTTTGGGCACAGGCTTTCGGTGGAGCTGCTGATGATTTTGGACGCAACATTACTCTAGATGCCTCTGGGGATGTTTATACCATAGGTCATTTTCGAGGTACGGCAGATTTTGACCCGGGGGTCGGGACAGCCAACCTGACCGCTAATGGAGGCAGTGATATTTTCATTCAGAAAATGCACGCCTCTGGGGTTTTCGAATGGGCAAAGGCTTTCGGTGGATTCTGGGATGATGGTGGGCGCTCTATCAGTATAGATGCCGCCGGAAATATATATACAACGGGGCACTTTCATGGTACGGTAGATTTCGACCCGGGAGCCGGAATATTCAACCAAACCTCGTCTGGAGGTCGTGATATTTTCATTTTGAAAATGGACCCCTTAGGGGATTTGGATTGGGTAAAGACCTTCGTTAGTAATCTTGCCGATAACGGAAACTCCATCATGGTGGATACGTCCGGTAATGTATATACGGCGGGTATTTTTCGAGGCACGGTAGATTTTGACCCGGGAGCTGGTACGACCAACCTGTCCGCTGTCGGAAGCCAAGATATATTTATTCAGAAAATGGACACTTCAGGGAACATGGTGTGGGCAAAATCCTTTGGTGGAACTTTGAATGAGCTAGCACGTTCCATCGCCGTAGATGATTCGGGGAATGTTTATACGACGGGTGCTTTTCAAGGGACTGTAGATTTTGACCCAGGAGCCGGAACAGCCAACTTGAGTGCGGTTGGAGGCTATGATGTGTTCATTCAGAAAATGGACGCCTCGGGGAATTTCCTTTGGGCAAAAACCTTCGGAAACCCTTCCCCGGATAGTGGAATCTCCACCACGGTTGATAGTGCCGGGAATGTTTATACAACGGGTTTTTTTCAAGGGGTTGTGGATTTTGGCTTGGAGAGTTACAAGGTATGGCTCACGATTAATAATGAAAATTTGGACACAAACCACCTTTGGGTAGAAGCATTGGC
>JAGWBA010000096.1 GCA_021296215.1 Flavobacteriales bacterium | reverse complement strand
ACTTCATGGCGCGTCGGCTAAAGAGAGCTTCGTCACTCCCGGCCAACTCTGCCATTTGGTCGATCTTCTCTTCGGTGATCGGGTCCGATTTAATGTCTTTCAATTGAACGTCATTTCCCGGGTTCCAATCGTTCATTAATCGTTTGCAGGTGCTGCAAGTACCAAGGAAGTAGATCTTTTGCATGGGGGAGTGTGTTTGGGACTTAAAGGTAGGTCATTTTCATACCTTTGACTCGATTCAATGAATGAGAAAAACACGTCTATGAAATTCGGAACCAAAGCGATTCACGCCGGAGTTGAACCTGATGAAACCACTGGGGCCATTATGACTCCCATTTATCAAACCTCGACCTATGCCCAGGCTAGTCCTGGCGACCACAAAGGATTTGAGTACTCGCGTACCCAGAACCCAACGCGCCAAGTGCTCGAGCGCAATTTGGCGGCATTGGAAAATGGAAACTACGGTTTGGCATTTGGAAGTGGTTTGGCTGCTATTGATGCAGTGATCAAGCTTTTGGACCCTGGAGACGAAGCCGTTTCGACCAACGACCTCTACGGGGGAACTTACCGCATCTTTACCAAGATCTTCGCTAAGTACGGTATCGTATTTCACTTTGTGCCCATGGGTAACTTGGAAGCAGTTGCGGACCACATCAATGAGCGAACCAAGCTTATTTGGACCGAAACGCCTACAAACCCCATGATGAACGTCGTCGACATTAAAGCACTGTCGGCCTTGGCGAAAAAGCACGACATCATGCTCGGTGTCGACAACACTTTTGCGACTCCCTATTTGCAAACGCCATTGGACCTCGGCGCTGACCTCGTCATGCACTCGGTGACCAAGTATTTAGGAGGTCATTCCGACGTAGTAATGGGAGCATTGGTGGTAAATGACGCCGACCTGAATGAGCGTTTGGCCTTTATTCAGAACAGTTCGGGTGGAGTACCCGGGCCGCAGGATTCGTTCTTGGTTTTACGCGGGATCAAGACCTTGCATTTGCGTATGCAACGACACTGCGAAAACGGTGAAAAGGTGGCGCACTTTTTGAAGGAACAAAACGTTGTTGAGAACGTGTACTGGCCTGGTTTTGAAGATCATCCAAATCATGAAGTTGCCAAAGAGCAAATGCGTGGATTTGGTGGAATGATCTCTTTCAGTTTGAAGGGCGACCGCATGGAGGATGCTTATAAATTGGCTTCTTCAACCAAGGTATTCACGCTGGCCGAATCACTCGGCGGTGTGGAGAGTTTGATCGGTCATCCAGCCAGTATGACCCACGCTGCTATTCCGGCCGAAGAACGAGCTAAGACCGGAGTGTTAGATTCACTCATTCGGTTGAGCGTAGGTATTGAAGATGCGGACGATATCATTGAAGATCTGCGTCAGGCCTTCGCAAAGTTCGGCTAAGAAGAATTAGTTATGAACGAACACAGATTTGCCGTTGTTGGACTCGGATACTTCGGTTCGGCCATTGCGCGTATCCTTTCGAAGCGGGGTGCAGAGGTATTGGCGATCGACACCAGCGAGGAGCGTGTCGAAGGGATCAAGGATGAGGTGGTCCACGCAGTCATGATGGACGCCACGGATCGGAAAGCACTCGAATCGCAAGGGGTGGCTGACCTCGATGCCGTAGTCGTAGCCATCGGCGAAAACTTCGAAGGACTGCTTTTGTGTACGTTCACCATGCAAGAGATCGGAGTGAAGCGGATCATTGCTCGGGCGTCAGGTCCAAATCAGCGTCAGATCCTTGAGAAAATGGGGATCGAAGAGATCCTTTCGCCGGAAATGGAGGTAGGAGCCAGTGTGGCCGAGAACCTGCTGAATCCGAGCGTGATCATGTGCATGCAGCTGCCCGATGATTTCGAGATCGTAGAGGTGAAGCCTCCTCGTCAGGTCGTAAATCGCTCGCTGGCCGATATTGGGTTGCGTAAAAAGTATCGATTGAATGTGGTCACCATCCTTCGCGAAGAGAAGGTCATTCGCAAGGGAGAACAAGTAACGGAACAGCATATTATTGGAGTTCCTACATCGGATACGGTAATTCATACCACCGACACCCTTGTCCTTTTCGGACTTACCAAGAACATCGAGAAGTTCATTGAGATCAATCGATGATCAAGGCTTACTCGCCTTGAACCTCGCCTTTGTGATCTCGGTATTTCTTAACTCCATAGGCGGCTCCGGCCGCGAGCAGGAATCCTACCCCTCCATCGATCGGTACGCCGGGAGGGTCGGGATTAGCCGGTTGACCTAAAACTACGGTCGGAACCAGCATCAAGGCTACAATGATTGCGAACAAGGATATACACTCTAGGAACTTCATTACTTCACGACTTTTAATACGGTTACTACTTCTTGATTTTGAAGGAGGGAGATGAAATATGCTCCCGGAGCGAGTTCTTGGTGTGGGATTCTTTGAACTTGATCACCTTGCATTTCTGCGACTATTCGGCCTGAGGCGTCGGTGATCATAGTTTTATCAACTTGCATTTCCTAACGGTGCTCAATGATCCATTGATCATTTTGTTCGTACCAATAAAAATCTTGGTCTAGCTCGGAAAGCCCGATGGTGCTCTTGTTGATGATTAGGCCGAACCTATGGAGGTCGTCTGAATTGATCGCGTTGAAGTAATATGTGCCGTTCGTTAAATCGTGCGTATTACCGCTCTTGCGGTCGTACAATTCAACTGTCCAGCTCGCCGGGAAGGGGTTGTTGGTCATGTCGATTTGGTACGGCACGACCGTATCGAGCCAAATTTCAAAGTAGAGCGGATAAGTCTTGGTACCGGTCCAGTCGCCATTGGCTGAATTCGTACTCAATTGTTGTCCATCTTCTGAGTAATAATAGAGATGGATCGACTCCCATGCCTCTCCGTCTTTGTGCATACCGTCCATGCCTTCGTAATTATTGTCACCACCGTTTATCAGTTTGAGTCGAGCCGTGTGCTCGGCTCCAAAGGCGGGCTGAGTTGCGGTGAGCTCTAAGGCTTCAGTCGGAGTAGAGCCGCGGAAACTCGTCGTTGTGAGGTCTCTGTGGTCGAGGTCGATGGCTAGGGTTGTTGGATTCACTGTTGGCGGAGTGGTGAATTTGATCCAGAATCCTTGGAAAGGCGGAATAATTCGATTGGCTGCTGTGGCGTCGCCTTCATCGACATCGGCATAGGATCCTGTACTGGGGTCCCACACCTTAGCGATGGCGGCGATCGGGAAATCGGTCATGTCGTAGTTTTCGGCGTAAACATCTGCCCAATCGATGCCGCAGGCATAGGGGTTGGCAACGTAATTCCAGTCGGAGGCACTTGGAGTCGATCAGGTGTAGGATACGGCCGTCGTTTGAAGATCTGTTTTTAGTGTACCCGTAGCGGTGATGGTCATAGGGAACGTTCCGTAACTACCGGTAACGAGATAAAGGTTGAGTCCAAGTCCGGCATGGGCCCAAGAAGCATCGCCCGGCGAACCTCAATCTTCAGCTTGCTCGTCCCAGAAATATGCGTTTTGTCCGGCCGTGGAACTTCCCGACCAAATGACTGAAGCGGCCGGACTAAAGCTCAATCCGGAGACATCCCCTGCAACGGGCATTACAAAATGAGTCCATTTAGCACCACCGCCCCCCACGGCATCGTCGGCCATGTATTGCTCTATGGCAATGGGATCTCCATTGTGCGTTCCGGGTGATCCAACAGAGCCGATCAAGAGCTGTGCATATCCGGTTGCATCGGCGTCCAACCTTACGGTTCCTGAATTATTGAGTTCATCGGCAATGGTGATACTCGCTCCAGGGTCAACGGTTAAGGTGCCATTGGTTCCTACGAACATGGAGTTTACGCTCACGTCGAAGCTGATGTTTGGAGTACCACTTAATACGACAAAGTCATCTGCCGTCGTAGCACCCGTTGGGGCAGTGGTCCATGTTCCGTTGTCGTACACCCCGTAATCGAAGGTACCCAGTGTTGCTGAAGCGCGCGTGGCGTTGACGAAATCACCCGTTGCAAG
Source organism: Flavobacteriales bacterium (assembly GCA_021296215.1). Taxonomy (NCBI): domain Bacteria; kingdom Pseudomonadati; phylum Bacteroidota; class Flavobacteriia; order Flavobacteriales; species Flavobacteriales bacterium. Next base: position 2,038 of record JAGWBA010000096.1, on the reverse strand, counting down.
ATTCTGATAATCGCGATCCGAACTTGTTGCTACTTCGGCTTCTGTATCATCAATTTCCGTCCCGTCATCCGTGTTCGCAGTACCTCCTTCATTCAATCGCCATCTTCGGCCAGTGCCAAAAAAGAGGTTCGTGTTTCCTTCATTATAATTCACTCCTGCTGGCAGAGCACCCCACTCTGTGACAAATTCGGCAGAAGTTGCGCCTCTTGAAATTATTAAGAATCCGTATGCAGGAATCTGTGTGCCTCCGCTTCCATCTACTCCAAAGTCAAAAACGTACTCGGATGAGTTGTCGGTTGAGGATGCTCGTATGAGTTTTGCATTTGATAGATCCACAATGCTCGCAGATGAGTTATAAAATTCCAAGAATTCAGCATTGAAGTCCGCTGCCGCGTCAGACACTTCCGAGATGAAAACTACTCCGGCCGTAGGACAAGATATAGCGGCCGGAGAAGCCGAAATTTCACTTCCCGAACTCCAATCCGTACCATTCCTTGTAAAGGCCTTTAGGCAATACGCAGTTCCATTGGTAAGACTCGCAACTGTTTCCGAGGTTCCCGTTCCTATGTAAACGACGAATTCTCCCGACGAGATCTCCGTCCCGGCCCCAAAGGCCGCATCCGCGGTATAGCTCGTTCCATCCCCGAGGGCGTTGCCGAAACATTGGAGGAGGCTCGCGCAACGATCAAGATTTCGTCGTAGCAGGTTGTGGGATTCGTCCAAGACAGGTCTGCAGAGGTATTCCCATTGCTCGCTGCGTAACTGCTGACCTCGTCGAGGGCGCTAAGTGTTCCTTGATTATCCGTAACTCCACTACTGTAGGTGGGTCCAGCCGTTTCGACATTGTAAATAAGAAAGTGATAGGTGGTATTGGATGTCAGCCTCGTAATCGTTACTGAAGTTCCATCACCTGAATAGACGCATTTCGCGGAGGCGTCGTTTTCGTAAACCGTACCGGATCCGCTAAAGTCAGCATCAGCCGTGTAGGTACCTACGCCAGTGCTTGGCGTAGCCGCTGTAATAGCACTTGAGGCTTTGGCAAAGACCAAAACCTGATCGTCTCCAGCTGAATAATCTCCCGGCAGGGTCCAGTTCAATGTGAGTTCATCTATACAAGTATTTGAAAAAGCGTCAATTGAAACATCGCTTTGCCCTCCTCCACTTGTTCCTACAACAGATAATTCATCGAACGCAACATCTTCATTTCCAGAGTTCATAGCTACGGTAATCCGAAGATCCAGGGTAGTTCCGGTTCCGGTTATGGATTTCGTAAATTCTAAGAATGCCGCTGTTAAATCTGTTCCGTCACTATCTCCGTCAAAATCGGTGTCTTCCCCCAGCTCTGTGTTGAATTGGGCACCGTCGTTTTCGAAGGCAAGAAGGTTTGTCCAACCTCCACCATAATCTGATACTCAACTAATTAAATAATCATTATCATCAATTCCGCCGGTCGAATTCGAAGCAAAGCTTCCAGAAAACTCCAGATCGGTATATGTCGAGATGTTGATCCCGGTCCAGGTGAGCTGAGAGGGGTTTGCACTACCTGACCATCCACTGTCATCGATATCTTGAGCAGCGAAGAAAATCCCCGTGGTGTTTGTATAAGAAATGCCAATATTTGGGGTGCTTCCGTCAGTTCTTGTAAAGTAGTCCGAAGACCCATCTTATCCCTCAGCTCCAAGGCTAACAGTATAATTTGTTCCTGTCGAAAAATCCTCAGTAAATAAGGTTGTTTGGGCCCAATTTGTTGAATAGCCGAAAAGGCAAAGACCCAATATGACTTTTTTTATCATATCATCAATAGATTTAATATCCGGAAAATGGTAGTTGTCGACAGGAGGGATTCCAACAATGAAAAAAAATAGTGAATAGAACCATTCATCTCAGCTACTACATTGTTAAGTTGTAAGTATATAGTCCACCGAGGACAACCGCTGAACCTCAAGACCACGTACAAAAAGAAGCCGTCTCGATTTTAACTTGAGACGGCTTTTTCATTTATGAGTTGAGAAGTAGTTGATTTTACTAATTTCTGTGA
>JAGWBA010000095.1 GCA_021296215.1 Flavobacteriales bacterium | reverse complement strand
ATGTGCCATGCGCACAATTAAATACAAGTGAAGGACAAATCCCGGTACTAAAGGCCAAAGGCAAAAAATGATTACTGGCGCCTGCGGCACGATACACGCCTAGCCACATCCGTTTAACGCCCCGGTGGGCGGCCAACCGGAGACGACAAAGACCCGCATCGCGCCGTAGGCAATGAGAAAAAATTAGATCAGCTAGGCAAAGAGCTCCATGAAGAACGCGCTGCCGGCATGCAGAAAAAATCCGCCCCAGATGTTTTCCGTTTTAAGCGTTAAAACCCCCAATATGTAGCCGCCGGATATGCTGCTCAAGGCTTCCGGAAAGGGTTTGCCGAAGTGGATCGACGCATATACACAGGCCACCGGAAGCACTATGTGCGGGCCAAATAAGCGACCGAGGGCCAGAATAAAGAAGCCGCGGAAAAAGAATTCCGTACTCAGAAAGTTGAAGAGATAACTCGATTCGAACAACAACACGGTCTTCCATTGAGGTATGTTGTTGTTGACGGCGTAGTTGGGTCCGCCCGAACGGTTGTATACCGGGTAATACGATTGCAGATCATCGCTCACCAACGCGGCGATGAATATAATCACCGCCATAATCCCCAACAAGGGAAAGTACGACCGTATGCTGCTGAAATGAAGATCCATCCCGTAAAACGATTTGAGGTACTTTTTGTCCGTGCGGTAAAAGACCAGCAAAGGCAACAAGAACATCAACAACCCAATGTAACGACTGAATACCCTGAACCAGTACAAACAGCCGTTGATCATCGACGACCAGCAAAAGAAATCGTACAGCCGCAGCGACCGGTAGGCGGCGAGCATAAAGAACACCAACAATATCTTGGCCCAAAACTCCCTCGATGAAAACAACTTCGAGTTGGTGTGGTAGGCGATGAACGCCGCCGGAACAGCAAAGGGAATGAAGTGAAACAGTATGAAACTCACGAGTCGCTGACCGTATGTCGGCAGGGTATCGACTAGGCCATCCTCGAAATCCAGACTGTAGTTGATCGAAAAAATGACCACCGGCCAAAGTGCCGTAAAAAGGTAGATCGACCACCTAAAATACTCGGCGATGTAGTTTCTGAGGTGGGCGAGGAGTACCTTCATTATGGCGAGTCAACGGAATTTAATTCGGCTCGATGTAAAAATAACGATCGCACCGCGAACTCTACTCGCCTTCAAGACGAATTTTCGATGCCCCAACGCATACCCGCCCATCGACACACCGTGTTTCGCTAATTTCTGCCCGAATACCCTTGTTTTCTGTGCCTACGGCACGATGCACAACTCCGCCCTCATAGCATCATTTCGTCATGGCGTTGGAACGCAACGATCCTACTCATCCCACAAGCTCTCCGTGGTGTAGCCCTTTTCCGGCACCGTGAAGAACGCCCCATCCACGATTCGTTTGTGTTGGTCCATGGATTTAATTTCCGCCATGTCGGTTTCGCTGAGCTCGCAGTTCAACGAGTCGAGATTCTCTTTCAAGCGAACCGGATTGGTCGACTTCGGAATCACCGCGATATTTCGCTGCAGCTGCCATCTGATCAATACCCGGGCAGGACTCATCCCGTTTTTTTGGGCTATGGCCATAATTATATCGCTCTTCAATGGAACGGGTTCGCCTTCTTTCTTCATCGATTCGTGGCGGTCCATAGAGCCAAGAGGTGAGTACGCCGTAACGTGAATGCCGTGGGCGTGGCAAAAATCAATGAGCTCCTGCTGCTGAAGGTAGGGGTGCAGCTCAACTTGATTCATCTCCGGTTGTTGCCCACCCACATCGATCAATCGCTGTAGTTTCTTCGCACTAAAATTCGAAGTGCCGATATGACGCACCAAACCGTTGCTTTGCAATTCCTGCATGGCCTCCCAGGTTTCTTCCAAAGGCACTTCCGTTAAGGGGACATAACCGTCCAAATCTTCCGGAAAGTCAAGGCCGTTTTTAAAGGCCACCGGCCAGTGCATGAGGTATAGGTCGAGGTACTCCAAACGCAGATCGGAAAGCGTTTTTTCCAACGCAGGCTGCACGTCCTCCTTTCGGTGGCCATCGTTCCACAATTTCGAGGTGATCCATAGCTCCTCTCTTTTTACCAGACCCTCGGCCAGACATTCTGAAAGGGCCTCGCCGATCTCCGCCTCGTTCTTGTAAATGGCCGCACAGTCGATGTGCCGATATCCCAGTTCAATGGCCTGCTTTATGGCCCGTTTCACCTCTCCGGGTTTCGATTTCCAGGTTCCTAAGCCCAAACCGGGCATTTTATCTTTGTTCGAGAAGTTTAGTGTCATGTGAGGTAGTTTTCGTGATGTTTTCGCTTTCTGATACAGAACTTCAGCTTGTTGATCAACGCCTTTTGTTGCTCTCTCACTACAATGTGAAAAAAGCCGGAATGATCGCACCAAGGACAATGGATAGAACAGATTCAGTCAAAGTGTTTGTAATGAAGATACCGCAATACAAGAATTAATCCCATAAGAGCGGAATAAACTGTAGTGGAAGTACGGTGTGTTATAAAAGAAAATCGAGTTTTACTTGGCCCATCCTGTTCAAGATTAAGCAAAACGTAAATGGAATCGGTTTTCTAAGCATAGAAATGTGATGCCTCAATGCTCGCATGCAGCACACCGATTGAGAGATTGGATTCGAGCATAAAATGGCCACCTCCTGAATTATGAATCTTGAATTCTGGATCTTCGACATCCTTTAAGAGGTTTATCCAATAATCGATTGCACCTTTTAATTCAAGTTGCTCTTTTACGAGTGGAAAGAATTGCAGAAAAAATCGTTTCAAGAAGAAATATAACTAAGACCTCAACACTAAGAATTAAGAACTCGAATCGAGTTTACTCGATTCGCTCGTACGCACCCAAATCCGAGCCTATATCGTTCAGCCGCGAGTTCCCCAATAGGTCAAAGGGAATCTGCTGGCTGAGGCTCAACTTGGCGATGTTCATGGCACCACTGAGGGTGTCGAGCTGATTGTTTCCCTCTTGCGGATCAATGAAGATAGGGTCCACGTTCCACGAGATGTTGTCGAAACGCGTTGGATCCTCAAAGTCGAGCCACGTGAGGTCACTGTAGTCGCTTTTCTTGAGCTTGATGATGTCGTGCTCAAAAAAGAACTCGTATTGCGCGTCGTCATCGCGGTCGAATCCGACCTCGTTCACGTTGTTGCCGTAAATGATGCAGTTGCCGAAATAGGCCTCCTCCAGATCGCGGGGAATAATGTTGTCGTTGTCGTCTTCGTACCAGTTGTTGAGCAACACGGCCGGAGTCCCACGTGAGCCGCCTACCCAATACGCGCTGAAAGTACAGTGCTCGAACCGATATTTACCTCCGATCTGACAGACTACGTTGTGAATACCGCAGTTGCTGACCTCAACATTTTGAGCGAGTAGATCCGTTCCCTGACCGAGAATTCCGACCGAGGCCATGTTGCGGATCACTGAATTGGTGAGCACTAAAGTCCGCTGGTCGGGTCCGGCCGTGGTGTCGACCCGTAAACCCACCGTTCCGTTCTTGATGACGGCGTGGTCGATCTCATTGCCCGTAGAGCCCGCGCTCAGCCAAATAAAGCCCCATTGACCGGGCTCTTCTTCGTATTCGGGCTCGAGCCGATCGCCTTGTATCAACACCTCGCTACCGGCTTGGCCTTGTATCTTGAGCGTTCCTCCGTCGTAGACCCACAGAACGGCCTGATCGTGAAGGTGAATGTTGGTGCCTGCCGTAACGGTGAGCTCACAATCCTCGTCGACCACGGCAAAGCCATAGATCACGTGCGGCTTATCGTTCATCCAGGTATCGTTGCAGTCAATGATGGAGTAGCGCAAGATCACATTGCCCTCATCGTCCAACAGGTCGGTGTCGGGGTAATGGAAGTAGGCATCTTGCCCCCAGGCTTCGAGGATCACGCTTTGGCGATTGCCGTTGGTGTTGCAGATGATGCTGTCGTTGACGATGAGCGGATTGTTGTCGTTCAGCGGGTCAATGGTCACCTCGGCAAAAACGTAAATGCTGTCGCCGCCATCGAGAATGATATCGGAGAGTTCATTCGCCGGGGTTCCGTTGATGTTCAAACGGAACTTACTTGAGCTTCCGCCCGCGAGGGCGATACGATCGATCTGCACGGCCTGAGCATTCTTGTTGTAGATCTTGAAGCTGCGCGTTGCCGAGCCAATAGTCGTGAAAACGGTGTCGAAAATGATCGTGTCGTTGCTGAAGGTCAGCTTGGCCGACGAATCGGTGGTGATTTGCTTTTCTTTGCGACAGGCGGCAAAGAGCAGTATCAGGGCAAATAATGTAAGGCTTGCGATGCGCATGGGGGCAAAAGTACAGATACTAGTACGATTTTAATTCACAATTAGTATGTGTCGGCGAACGGATCCGAGAATTCGGGATTGGAAAGCAGGGTGGAATCGGTCAAGGCGTGCAGGAAAGCGATGATGGCGCGGCGATCACCATCCGAAAAAAGCCGTCCGCCGCGGTGGGCTTGGCTCATTCGCGTATCGCTGTATGGCGTATTCGCTATCCCTGAACTGTAGAATTCGAGGACCTCTTCGAGAGTTTCGAACCGACCATCGTGCATATAGGGCGCAGTGACCGCCACATTGCGCAGGCTCGGTACCTTGAAGGCGCCGACCTCAGAGCGATTGCCGGTGATGGCCGCACGGCCCGAATCGGCCCGTATTTGCGCCTCGCTGAGCCCGTTGTTGCGGTAACTCAGATCCGTGCCCAAAGGAAAACCATCGATTTGATGACACAAAAAGCACCCGCCCATACTCTGATCGGTCACGATCTCGAATCCGCGCACCGCGAGCTCCGATAACTGTCCCTCGCCCCGCCGGGATTGGTCGAGGGGTGCATTGACCGATAACAAGGTGCGTTCGAACTGAGCAATGGCTTTGCTCACCGTAGTGCTGTCGATCGCCCGGCCCGGAAAGGCGGCATTGAACAGGGAAGGGTAGAGCTCGCTTTTCTGAAGCTTGCGGGTGATCTCAGCCCAGTTGGAGTTGAATTCTCTGGAGTCGTGAACCGGGTGCGATACCTGGTCTTCGAGCGACGGAGAGCGCCCATCCCAAAAGAAATCGCTGTGATACACCACGTTGAAAAGGGGCGGAGTATTGCGTTTCATGGGCGCACCCTTTCGCGGACTACTGAAATCGGCGGCTGCATCGGCAAAGGCGTTCTCCTGACGGTGACAACTAGAGCAACTCACCGTGCTGTCATGGCTTAGAACGGGGTCGTAAAAGAGGTATCGGCCCAAGAGCGCCCCTTCGATCGTGGTCGGATTGTCAGCCGGAGAAGCGGGTTCCGGGAAGTTCCGCAGCTTCGGATATTCGTAGGGTGTTGGGCCTGCGGCCCGAATGGTCCAGCTGAGGAGCAAAAAGATCAACCATCGCATGCTAGGAGTAAATCATCGCGGTTGATAATGTACGCGGTACTGCTCATGGTGTTTTTTCGTTTGAACCTCCACGATGTACCATCCCGGAGCCTGATCGGTAAATTCGATCCAGAATTTAGGCGGCAAGTCCGCGTACTCCTGAAGCACCCGGCCTTCCAGATCGATCAGCCGAAGCGCGCTAATATGGTCCTGAAAGCTATTGTGGTCAATGCGAATATTCACGCGCCCGTCCGTTTCGGTCGGATACACCAATATGGGTTCCGGCATTTGGGGCTCTTTGAGCACGTGGGTAAGGGTTTCGTTGAGATAGAAATTATCCATCATCCAACCGTCGGCCGGACCTGTTTCGGCGTTGCTCCACACCGTGAATCGAATGCGGTACTCGAAGATTCCTGAAAAATCGTAATAAATACACAACCAAAGGTTGCGCCACACGGTATCTTGCCCGGTAAAAACGATTTCTCCGCCCGATAAGGTATCGACGTTGGTCGCATCCCAGCCATACCAATTGTATACGTACGGATCGTTGAACACGTTGCGCCACTGTATGCCATCGGTCGTGAATTCGACCAATCCGTACGTCTCGCTCGGAAGATCCAACTTTTGCATCCATTGAAAGCCGTAGATGGCCGGATTCCAGAGGTAGTTTTGGTCCACTACGAATTCGAATCGCGCCGTGTCGAGTGAGCTCACCGGATTCATGGTGTCGGTCATGATGGCCCGCGGTAACGAATAAGCACTGTCGAATACGGTCTTCGACGGAGTGCCGATCTGCCAAGCGGACAGACCATGAGTAGTGTCTATGGTTGGCTCAAAAGGATATTGATTCATATCCGGGCCCTCGAAGAACTGCTGAGCGATGGGCCATTGAGCAGAAGCCGAAAGGGAGAGAACCATAAATAGAAAGAGTAGAGATCGAACCATAGACGGAGAATTGTTATCGCAACTCTAAGTTAGTTTTTTTTCACACCCGTCCAAAATAAATTTTTCTGAGGCATAATAAAGGAGCGCTGCCCAAAGGGCTGTATTTTGTAGGTATCAAATCAT
>JAGWBA010000094.1 GCA_021296215.1 Flavobacteriales bacterium | reverse complement strand
GCTCGTACACCAGCCATTAAAGTCTCGAATATCAACAACTCTAATGACCTCTTTCTAATCCTCTATAAATATAAAAGCCTCCATTTTCTGAAGGCTTTCTTTATTATGTTAAATAAACTCTTGCTTATTTGATCTCTACCAGTTCGATCTCAAAGGTAAGGTCTTTAACAGCGAGTGGATGATTTGCGTCGACCATGATGCTTTCGTCACGTACTTCAGTAACGGTCAACGGCATTTCGCATCCGTCCGGAGTACGACTTACGAGCCCTAAACCAACTTCTGGTTTGATCTCTGGCGGCAATTGGTTCTTTGGAACCTCTTGGATCAGTTCTGCGCGGTGCTCGCCGTAAGCGTCAGCGGCTCGAATCTGAACCGTTTTGGTTTCGTTGATCTTCATATCGATGACACCGTTTTCGAATCCCGGGATCAATTGTCCTTGACCCAGGGTAAATTCGAGCGGTTTGCGTTCGCGGGACGAATCGAATACTTCGCCGTTTTCGAGCGTACCGGTATAATGAACGCGAACGGTATCGTTTTGCTTAACTTGACTCATAATGTTTATTTATGGTTTGTGCACTTTGAGTGCTGCAAAGGGACAAAGAATACTTCCGGTAACCAATTGGTTTTGAGCCAAAAAGAAGACCCTTATACTCTAAGGGCCTCGCTTTATTAATATTGGAGCTCGATTATCCCTCTGCGGAAAGTGCGTCCAATCGTTTCTTCATTTCCATGGACTTCTCAGTCATATCCAACTTGTAATATACCACCTTAAGGGCATCCAAGGTATATGGATCTTCCGGCATAAGCTCAAGAGCTTTCTCGAAATACGGCAGGCTCTTTTCAAAATATCCTTTTTGTTCCGCCTTCAATGCTTTATAAGCTTTGTCAGATACTCCGTCAGCGTTCAGCTTATCGACCATGTCGTTCGCCTTTTCTACCCAGATCACTCCAAGTGAATAATGAGCTTCAGCTAATGAATCATTTAACGATATTGCTTTTCCAAGGGCTTCCATGGCGGCTTCTTCGTTACCCAGTTTCAACTGAATGGTTCCAAGGGCATTCCAAAGGAGTGCATTTTCCGGATCAGCTTCAACGGCCAAGTTCAAGGTTTCCGTAGCCTTTTGGTCATCGCCTTTGTCGATGTAATAGTTTACTTCTTCGATCAAAAGGTCACGGTCCGATGGGTACTTCTCACGTCCTTCGCGAACCGCTCCGATGGAACCTTCAGCATCACCCATTTCTTTGTAAATCTGGCTGAGAACAACAAAGGTTTGTGCTCCTAAGTAATCCATATCGATCAACATGCGGTTCAAGCGAACGGCTTCTTCGTAATCCTCACCATATCGGGCCATCAAGGCCGCGTTGTACAAAGTCGTAGTGTCGGTGTCGCCAACGATCGGATTCTTCTTTAGCTCATAGGCGCGCTCGAAATCGTCTTTTGCAGAAAGGAATTCCTCAGTTTCGATCTTGTCGAAAGCCCGGTTTAGGTATCCGCTAACCACAAAAGCATAGAGCTCTTCACCTTCCTTCTCGTAGCGATTCTTCACATCTACAATGAAGAGATTCTCCAATGCATCTGCTGCAACATCAAGAGCAGCTTCTTTTTGATCAGCATATTCCGGGTCGTTCGAAACTGAAATACGCTGGTAGATCAGTGCACGGTAGTACCAGAATTTAGAGGAAACTTTCTCAGGAACTTCCTCTCCGTTAGCATTGGCTTCCAACATCTCGGCGTGAGCTTCGTCGATAAGGGTTTTAGCTTCGTTCCAACCCCCTGCATTCACTCGAATGACAGCTGTAATGGTCTTTGATTTCTGAGCGTAGGCACTAGAACTCAGAGCGAGCATAACGAGAAGTAATTTGATGATCTTCATATTTCTCAAGTTGATCTTTGAATATTTTGCCCAAAAATAAGGCTATTATAGGCATAAAAAAAGCCCGTTTCATTAAGAAACGGGCTTTTTCCATACCAACTAGGTCTTTACTCTTCAGAAGCTTCCTTCTGATCGGTTGCGTTTTCAATGTCCGTTAGTTCTTCGCCTTCGTATTCTTCAACGGCGATCTTCGTTACTGCAGCGATCTCGTCGCCATCCCTTAAGTTGATCAATCGTACACCTTGAGTGGCGCGACCCATGACCCGAAGTTCTTCAACTCCTTGTCGGATCGTAATACCGCTGCGGTTGATGATCATGAGGTCATCGGTATCCACGACATTCTTTATAGAGATCAACGCACCAGTCTTGTCAGTGATGTTCAGGGTCTTAACTCCTTTTCCACCTCGGTTCGTCTTGCGGTAATCATCGACCTTGGTGCGTTTACCATAACCACGCTCGCTCACGACCAGAATATCCGACTCGAGCTCGTCCACGCACACCATTCCTACAACTTCGTCGTCATCGCTATTCAATGCCATTCCACGAACACCCGATGCTGTACGCCCCATGGGGCGAACGGCCGACTCGTCAAAGCGAATCGCTTTACCGTTGCGGGCCGCCATGAGTATCTCACTGTCGCCCGAAGTCAGCTTTGCCTCGAGAAGAATATCGTCTTCGCGGATGGTGATCGCATTAATACCGTTTTGACGCGGACGAGAATAAGCTTCGAGGCTGGTCTTCTTCACTTGACCCTTCTTCGTGCACATCATGATGTAGTGATTGTTGATGTAATCCTCATCACTTAAAGAAGTCACGTTGATAAAGGCCTTTACCTTATCGTCATTGGGAATATTGATCAGGTTTTGAATAGCTCTTCCTTTGGAGCCTTTTCCACCCTCCGGAATTTCAAATACCCGAAGCCAAAAGCATCGACCTTGTTCGGTGAAGAAAAGTAGATAGTTGTGGTTGCTCGCCACGAAAAGGTACTCCAGGAAGTCCTCGTCGCGGGTCGACACCCCTCGGTGACCTACTCCACCCCTTCTCTGCTTACGGTACTCCGTAAGCGGAGTTCTTTTAATATAACCGAGGTGAGAGATCGTTATGACCACGTCTTCATCGGGGATCATGTCCTCGATGTTCAAGTCACCTCCGGCGTAGTTGATCTCCGTGCGGCGCTCGTCACCGTACTTTTCTTTCATCTCGAGCATCTCGTCTTTGATGATGCTCATACGAAGCTCTTCGCTGTCCAAGATAGAGCGCAAGTATTCGATGGTCTTCATCAATTCAGCGTGCTCTTCTTTGATTTTGTCACGCTCCAAGCCGGTGAGCTTTTGTAAGCGCATATCGAGAATCGCACGAGCTTGGATCTCGCTCAACTCAAACTGAGTCATTAAACCATTTCGGGCGTCCTCCGGTGTGCGGCTCGCACGAATAAGTGCTATAACTTCATCCAGATTGTCGAGAGCGATCAACAGACCTTCAAGAACGTGAGCTCTTTTCTCGGCCTGATCCAACTCGTACTGAGTCCGACGAACTACGATTTCGTGACGGTGATCGACGAAGTGGCCGATCATATCCTTCAAGTTGAGTTGCTTTGGGCGCCCACCCACCAAGGTGATGTTGTTTACGCTAAATGAGGTTTGCAGCGCCGTGTATTTGAACAAGGTGTTCAGTACGATATTCGGAATAGCGTCGCGCTTCAAAATGTATACGATTCGCATTCCGTTCCTGTCGCTTTCGTCTCGTATGTCCGAAATACCCTCGATCTTTTTGTCGTTGACCAGATCAGCGGTCTTCTTGATCATATCGGCCTTGTTGACCTGGTAAGGGATCTCGGTTACTACAATACCTTCTCGACCATCGACTTCTTCGATGTTCGCATTGGCTCGCATAACGATTCGCCCTCGACCGGTCTCAAAGGCTTCTTTAACTCCTTCGTAACCGTAGATAACTCCGCCCGTTGGGAAGTCGGGAGCTTTTACAAACCCAATCAATTCTTCGGTCTCGATCTCTTTATTGTCGATGTAGGCACAGATACCGTCAACAACTTCCGATAGGTTGTGCGGAGGCATGTTAGTAGCCATACCCACGGCGATTCCAGAAGCTCCATTGACCAACAAGCTCGGGATCTTCGAAGGGAGCACGGTAGGCTCCTTAATGGTGTCGTCGAAATTAAGTTGATGATCGACTGTGTCTTTGTCGATATCCGTCAACATTTCCTCAGCCAATTTTTGAAGTCGGGCTTCGGTGTAACGCATGGCGGCCGGACTATCACCATCGACCGATCCAAAGTTACCCTGACCGTCAACCATCATATATCGCAAGGACCAGGGCTGCGCCATACGCACCATGGCGTCGTATACTGCGGTATCACCGTGCGGGTGAAACTTACCGAGCACCTCCCCTACGATACGAGCCGATTTCTTGTACGGGCGGTTCGAAAGTACCCCCAATTCGTACATTCCAAAAAGAATTCGACGGTGTACGGGCTTTAATCCGTCTCGAACATCGGGAAGGGCACGTGACACAATGACCGACATCGAATAATCGATGTAGGCCGATTTCATTTCCTCCTCAATATTTATCGACACAATTCTTTCTTCACTCATGCTCTATCCAGTTGTCAGAATTAACCATTTAATAACGTACGAATATAGAAAAACGACGTCCTGTCAGGAACCGTACATGGCACGAAAATTGGTCTTTTTTGCACACGGCCGTGTTGATAAAATGATTTTGTCATTAAAGTCGTTTTAATAGTGCATTGGCTACATTTGATTTAAACCCTTCGGGTAACCTGTGCGTTATCCAACAAACACCAGGCAAATGGACGAAAATTTTTCACCCCGAGTCAAAGATGTGATCGGCTATAGCAAAGAGGAAGCTCTTCGCTTAGGTCACGATTACATTGGCACGGAGCATTTGATGCTTGGTTTGATCCGCGAAGGAGAAGGAATCGCCATCGAGATACTTGAGTCTTTAGGCGTGGACCTTCCGGCCTTTCGCAAGAAAATTGAGTCGATCAGTAAAAGCGACCTGACAACCAAGGTGAGCAAAAGAACGAATTTGCCCTTGACTCGTCAGGCCGAAAAGGCGTTGAAGACTACCTTTTTGGAGGCTAAGCTCTTTAAAAGCAGTGTGATCGGTACCTCCCACCTGCTCCTTTGTATACTTCGCAATGAAGATGATCCAGTTTCGCGCATCTTGCGTCAAAGTGGGGTCGATTACGATAAAGTTAAAGAAGAGTATCAAGCGCATTACAGCGAAGACTCGAATTTGGGAAACAAACCAACAGCGGACCTCCCCTTCTCCGACAAAGACGATGACGATTTCGAAGATGAAGGAAAGGGTAACCCGTTCGGCTCCGGAAGCTCTAAGAAGAAATCAGACACTAAATCAAGTACTCCGGTGCTCGATAACTTTGGTCGAGATCTGACCAAATTAGCTGAAGACGATAAACTGGATCCAGTCGTAGGACGTGAAAAAGAGATCGAACGAGTATCTCAAATCCTGAGCAGGCGAAAAAAGAACAACCCCTTGCTCATCGGCGAACCCGGTGTTGGGAAATCGGCTATTGCAGAGGGTTTGGCCTTGCGGATCATCAAGCGAAAAGTATCCAGAGTGCTTTTTGACAAACGCGTGATTACTCTGGACCTGGCCTCTCTAGTGGCCGGAACGAAGTATCGCGGTCAGTTCGAGGAGCGCATGAAAGCAGTGATGAACGAGCTCGAGAAAAATGAAGACATCATTCTCTTTATTGACGAGATCCATACGATCGTTGGTGCCGGTGGCGCGGCGGGTTCGTTGGATGCGAGCAATATGTTCAAACCCGCTTTAGCGCGCGGAGAGATACAATGTATCGGTGCTACTACGCTCGACGAGTATCGTCAATCGATCGAAAAAGACGGGGCATTAGAGCGTCGTTTTCAAAAAGTGATGGTGGAACCCACCTCGCCGGAAGAAACACTTGAGATCCTGCGAAACATTCGCGAACGATATGAAGATCACCACAACGTGAACTACACAGATGAGGCGTTGGAATCTTGCGTTAGTTTGACGAGCCGCTACATCAGCGATCGCTTTTTGCCCGATAAGGCCATCGACGCCCTTGACGAAGCGGGTAGCCGGGTACACATCTCCAATATTCGAGTTCCCGAACAAGTCGTGAAGCTCGAAAAGGACCTCGAGGGTATTAGAGCCGAAAAGATTCAAGTCGTGAAACGCCAAAAATACGAAGAGGCCGCACGCCTGCGTGATGATGAAAAGCGCATCGAAGCCGAGCTCGAAGCTGCCAAGCACGATTGGGAAGAAGACGTGAAAAATTACCGCGAAATGGTCGATGAGGAAAACGTGGCCGAAGTCGTGGCCATGATGACCGGAATCCCGGTGCAGCGTATAGCTCAGAACGAGAGCAATAAGCTTAAGAACATGGCAAGCGAGCTCAAGGATAAAGTCATTGGGCAAGGCAAGGCCGTGGACAAGGTCGTGAAGGCGATTCAACGGAACAGGGCCGGATTAAAGGATCCGAATAAGCCCATTGGAAGCTTCATCTTTTTGGGTCCCACAGGTGTTGGTAAAACGGAGCTCGCCAAGGCCTTGAGCCAAAAGCTTTTTGATACCGACGACGCTTTGATTCGCATCGATATGAGCGAGTACATGGAAAAATTCGCTGTGTCACGCTTGATCGGAGCACCTCCGGGTTATGTCGGATACGAAGAAGGAGGGCAACTAACCGAAAAAGTACGTCGCAAACCGTACAGCGTGATCCTTCTCGACGAAATTGAGAAAGCCCATCCCGACGTCTTCAACCTACTGCTTCAAGCACTGGACGACGGTACGATGACCGATAGTCTGGGTCGGAAGATCGATTTCAAGAATACCATCATGATCATGACCTCGAATATTGGCTCACGACAATTGAAGGATTTTGGTCGTGGGGTTGGATTCTCCACATCTGCACGTCAGGAAGGCATGGACGCTCATACCAAGAGTGTGATCGAAGGCGCCTTGAAGAAAGCCTTCGCTCCCGAGTTCTTAAACCGAATCGACGATGTAGTGCTCTTTAACAGTTTGATTAAGGAAGACATCTTCAAGATCATCGACCTTGAATTGGCCAAGCTCTACAAGCGCATAGGTAAACTGGGCTACAATGTAGAGCTGTCTGATGAAGCGAAGGACTTCATCGCTGAAAAGGGATTTGATCGAGATTTTGGGGCTCGCCCACTCAAACGGGCCATCCAACGTTATTTGGAAGATCCGCTTGCCGAGGAGATCATCAACTCTTCGATTGAAGAAGGCGATACAGTCAAGGTAGAATTCAACAAGGAGAAGACCGAGATTGAGGTGTCGGTCAAGAAGAAGTCGAAAAAAGCCCCAAAGAAAAGCAAAGAGGATCCGGCGAAGTCAGAATAAGAACAACTTACTCAATCCAATGAAGCCGTCTCGATTTTAACTTGAGACGGCTTTTTCATTTATGAGTTAAGAAGTAGTTGATTTTACTAATTTCTGTGAAGATTTTTTTTGAGCAAATCAGTCTATTGCCTGGATCTATGCGCTCATTTTTCTG
>JAGWBA010000093.1 GCA_021296215.1 Flavobacteriales bacterium | reverse complement strand
GGAATGAGTCCTTGGTCATACAAACAGAGTAAATCTGTACAACAAATTGAATCGAATTTGATAGTTTAGAACGGTCTCAAAACGGGGAAGCCTTCAAAGTACAGTAATTTAACCTAATGTTCAAGTTCTGGATATAAAGCTCAGTACTAAAATTCAGCTGGTCCGCATCAGGTCTTTCAGATCAGGTTTTGGCTTTGCCAAAATCAGGTGCTGCGCATCAGGTCGCGCTCTGCGCGATCAGGGTAAGGCCGTGTAAAAATTCGTTCGGGCACGAGTTAATTTCTGCTGTGCAGAAGTCTATTCGCTCTGCAAGCGAGTAAAAGGCCATAGACTCCGAAAGGAATTCACTCGCGGCAACGCCACGAATTTCCTTTGCAAAGCGAAATTTACCTTTACTTATACCACCTATAGTGCGCAGCGCAACTGATACCTCATTAACTAGACCTTTGGTGTTAGTGTTGGGTTATTAGTGAGCATTGGGCTATGGGCCAAAGTCCAAGAACCATTTTCCGAAGGCCAAGAACTAACTAAGAACTCAAAACTAAGAACTTCGTTTCAGCACCTTCGGCACCTTGATGTAATCGGTGTCCTTTTGAGGGGCGTTCTTCAGGGCATCGGTTTGTGAGATGGTAGGGCGAACCTCGTCTTTGCGCAGGACGTTGGTGTCGTTGTTCATGTACTTCAAAGGTTCAACGCCTTCGACATCGAGCTCGTTTAATTTGTCCACGAACGCGAGGATCTTATCCATATCCTGCATCATCTTGTCAACGGCCTTTTCGTCGAGATCGAGCCGGGCCAAGTGGGCCAAGTGAAGAATTTCCTCCTTACTGATTTTGTGATCTTCCTTCGATGCCATACGATTCCAATGTTTTGTCCATCACCTCATAGGCTTCCTGCCTAATCCGGGGAGCGTCGCTTTCCGTGAGTCCGACCGTAGGTATCGGTTTATGCACCACACACCTCAATGTGCCGGGACCACCTCCCGGCCACTCGTTCGGGAATCGACGTTTGTTGTCTACAAAGGTAATGGGAATGATCGGAATTTGAGCCTCTATGGCCAGTCGAAACGCCCCGGGTTTAAAAGGCCCCAAGCGCCATTCGGGATCGGGTATTCCGCCTTCGGGGTATATACAAACCCCGAATCCCTCTTTGATCTTCTCTCCGGCACGGCGATACACATCGCGCCGTGAGCGCGGGCTCGAGCGGTCGACCAGTATGTTGGTTTTTTTATAAAAGAAGCCGAAAACAGGAAACTTCGCTAGCTCTTTCTTTCCGATAAAGAGCCAACGGCCCTTGGCGATGGCCAAAGTGGCCATGATATCGATCTCCGAGGTGTGGTTGGCGATGATGATATACGGGCCGGTCCAGTCGATCTTTTGCTCCCTTATCTTTTGGATTCGGAAGCCCATCAAAGTGACGACGATCTTCCCCCAAACGCGGGCCCACCAAAAGAAATGGCGGTGCCAATCGGCCCGCAGGGCCAAAACGATTATAACCGGAAACAGGGCAAAAATGACCACACCGATCACGATGTAGTACCAAATTCGCCAAAGGGTGCGTAATAGGTTCACGCCGCAAATTTAGTTTACTATTTTTACCTGCCTAAATCGGAACCATGGCCAGAATCTTAACAGGCGTTCAAGCGACCGGTGTGCCGCACCTTGGAAACATCCTCGGTTCCATTGAGCCGGCCGTACAATTGTCAAAACAAGCGGGGAACGACACCTTCTTGTTCATTGCCAACATGCACTCGCTCACGGCGATCCGCGATGCTGAACTCGTTCGGGAAAATACGTATTCCGTAGCTGCGGCCTACCTGGCTTTTGGCTACGATACAAGCCGCAATACCTTTTACCGCCAAAGCGATGTGCCGGAAGTAACCGAGTTGATGTGGTATTTGAACTGTTGGACCCCCTTTCCGATGTTGCAAAATGCGCACTCGTTCAAGGATAAATCGAGTCGCTTGAGCGAAGTCAATGCAGGCTTGTTCACCTATCCGGTGCTCATGGCCGCCGATATTTTGTTGTACGATGCCGAATTTGTTCCGGTAGGTAAAGATCAACAGCAGCACCTCGAAATGGCGCGCGATATGGCGGGGAGTTTCAATCACCAATACGGCGATACGCTTGTTTTACCCGAAGCCAAGATCAGCAAAGAGGTGATGGTGGTGCCGGGTACCGATGGGCAAAAGATGAGCAAGAGCTACAACAACTACATCAACCTGTTCCAAACCGATAAGAAACTACGGAAGCAGGTCATGGGTATCGTTACGGATAGCACGCCACTCGAAGAACCCAAAGATCCGGATACCTGCAACGTGGTCGCTTTGTACAAGCTGGTGGCTTCTCAGGATCAGATAGCCGAAATGGAGGTTAATTACCGCGCGGGTGGATACGGTTATGGACACGCGAAGCAGGCCTTATATGAGGCCTTGGTGACTCGGTTCGAAGAGCCGCGTTGCAATTACGAGGAACTCATGGCCGACAAGGCTGAGCTGGATCGCCAGTTGACGGTCGGGGCGGAGAAGGCACGTGCCGTTGCAAGTGCTACACTAGCCCGCGTTAGAGCTGCAGTCGGAATGGATTAAAGGCGTACTCCGACGCCTAAACGAAACTGAAGCATTCCGGCCGAAAGGTTGCGCCCGATAGAACTCTCAAAAGTGTCTTGAGGCAACGGAATGGGAGGATTCGTAATTTTCACCGTTACCGATTCCTCGTAGTTCATATTGGCCAAATAATAGCTGGTTTCAGCTCGAACTGTCAGGAAATCCTGTATAGTGAAAACGAAAGCGAGATTACCCCCATAGGTAAAGGCAGTGATCTGCTTTGGTTCGTTGTATGTTTCGTAAGGGACGGTGTAGGGGAATCCGAACACCTCGCCAAAAACAAACCCCGACCCTTGCAGTGTCGGTTCGGTAAAGGAAAGCATACCGCCTTGCACACCGAGGTGAATATCAAAGGGCTCCAGTGGCAATCGGGCCGTAGGCCCCAATGAAAAATAAAAAGTCTGAAAGTTCGATTCGTCCAGCATGATCGAAATACCCTCCAGTCCCGGGATGTTTTCAAAATCTTCGAATTCGAGGCCCCGGAAGTTCGTGTCGAATTCGGCTGTGAAGTAACCTACTCCCACGCGCACGTCGACCCCGAAGTTTTGATGCGGATAATAGCCGTAGAGCAGCTCGCCGTTGTATCCGCTCCGCGCTTCGTTTCCGCGATCATCGCTATTCGAATTATCGGCCAAATCGCTTTGCGCCCAACCCCAACCGGTTCCTAAAACAAGAAAGTGCTGCGGTTCGTAGTCGCCGCTCGAATCCTGCCCCTGAACACCCAAGGCGATCATTGTCGCCAAAAAGAAAACGATCTTTTTCATATGCTTTTAACTTACGATGCTTCCCGGAGTTGCCGGGCCCTGCGGGCCGATGGCCACCAGTTGCCCCTCTGAATTCTCCGCCATGAGTACCATGCCTTGCGATTCCACCCCGCGAATTTTGCGTGGGGCTAAGTTCAAGACCATTACTACCGATTTGCCAATGAGGTCTTCCGGAGTAAAAAACTCCGCGATACCCGAAACCACCGTCCGTTTGTCAACTCCTGTGTCGACAAGCAGCTTGAGTAATTTGTCGGTCTTGGGTACCCGCTCGGCTTCCAGTACCAGCACTACGCGCAGGTCCAACTTCGTAAAATCGTCAAAGGCAATATCGTCTTTTTGCGGCATGATGTCGCTCTTTTCTGCGTCGTTCGCTTCTTTGGTCGCTTGTAACTTGTCGATCTGGGCCTGAATGGCATCGTCTTCGATCTTCTCGAAAAGCAATTCAGCCTTTCCGATCTTATGCCCCTTAGGCAACATGGGGTGCGCCTTCACATCGCCCCATTTCACATCGCCCATATTGAGCATGTTACGCAGCTTTGAAGCGGTATGAGGCAAAAATGGCTCGGCCACCACGGCCAAGGCCCCGGCCACTTGAAGGGCGATGTGCATCATAACTTCGGTCCGTTTTTCGTCCGACTTGATGAGCTTCCACGGCTCCTGATCGGCGAGGTATTTGTTTCCGGCGCGCGCCAAATTCATCATTTCGCCCAAGGCTTCGCGGAATCGATATTTGTCGAGCGATGCAGCGATCACTTCCGGTCGCTCAATCAGGTACTTCACCATCTCATTGTCTTCGTCCGTAAGGTCGCTCAGTTCGCACGGCGGTAGGTTTCCGTCGTAGTATTTGTTGGTCAACACCACGACGCGATTCACGAAATTTCCGAAAATGGCCACCAGCTCGCTGTTGTTCCGCGCTTGAAAATCTTTCCAGGTAAAATCGTTGTCCTTGGCTTCGGGCGCATTCGCGGTTAAGGCATACCGGAGCACATCTTGCTTGTCGGGGAAGTCTAACAAATACTCGTGTAACCAAACCGCCCAATTCCGTGAAGTCGAGATCTTGCTGCCCTCGAGGTTCAAAAACTCGTTCGACGGCACTTGCGTCGGTAGCACATAGCCTCCGTGCGCCTTCAAAATGGCCGGAAAAATAATGCAGTGAAATACGATGTTGTCCTTGCCGATGAAGTGGATCAGCTCCGCATCCTCATCTTGCCAGTAATCTTTCCATTCCTCCGGAGTCCCTTGCTCCGCAAAATATTCCTTCGTCGACGAAATGTACCCTATCGGGGCGTCGAACCACACGTACAGTACTTTTCCTTCTCCGCCTACGGCGGGAACCGGAACGCCCCAATCCAAATCGCGCGTGATGGCTCGGGGGGCCAACCCCTGGTCGAGCCAGCTCTTACACTGTCCGTATACATTGGGTCGCCAAATGCCTTTCTTGGTTTCGATCCACTGATTCAAAAAAGTTTCTTGATACTTATTGAGTGGCAAATACCAGTGTTTCGTGGTCTTTTTGACCGGAGCGTTGCCCGATAAGCGCGACTTTGGATTCTTTAGATCGTCCGGACTCAAACTCGTTCCGCAGTTTTCACACTGATCACCATAGGCTTCGTCGTACCCGCAATTCGGGCATGTGCCCATGATGTAGCGATCGGCCAAGAACTGCTGCTCCGACTCGTCGAAATACTGCTCCGATTCTTGCACGATGAATTCGCCGTCTTCATCCATCTCCTTGAAGAAAGACCGAGCTGTTTCTGCATGGAGTTTCGATGAGGTGCGCGAATAATGGTCGAAGTCGATACCGAAATCCTCGAAGGACTTTTTAATCATGTTGTGGTAGCGATCGACCACTTCTTGAGGACTAATGCCGTCTTTCTTGGCGCGTAAGGTGATAGCTACACCGTGTTCGTCGGATCCGCAAATGTGGATCACATCCTCGCCCTTCATGCGGAGATAACGCCTAAAGATGTCGGCCGGAACATACACGCCGGCCAAGTGACCAAGGTGAACAGGTCCGTTGGCATAGGGAAGTGCGGAAGTTATGGTGTAGCGCTTGCTCATGAACGATCGGAGTTAAGGCGCAAAAATAGAATTTTCACAGCTCATTGGGGCCGCCCCTCCAGGCATCCTCAATGTGCTTGATGCGGTAGTTGTCGCTATTGCCGATGACCAAGATCAAATCGCACCGCAATTCGGCTTCTTTATCTCGCATTTCCATCCAGGCCTCTGCGGCGTCGAGCAGGCGATGTGCTTGTGCATCGCGGATGTACTCGTCGCCGTCGACCGGCTCGGCCCGCGTTTTCACTTCAACCACCACGATCTCCTCATCGTGCTGCGCCAATATGTCGATCTCGCCTTCGGCACCGCGCCAATTGCGTTCGAGGATGCGGTAACCTAACCGACTTAAAAAGTTCTCGGCCTTGTCCTCACCCCATTTACCGAAGTCTTGCTCGTGTGTCATGCCGAATAAGTTACGAAACTTCCCCCGCTCGTGACGTTCAATTCTACTTCTGCTCCAAAGATCAGCGGTCGATTGTCTTCTACGTGTCCGGCCGGGAAACCGAAGGCCACCGGAAAGGGTCGGCCCGACACGTGTTCTCTTACTATCTCAATGGCTTGTTTGCCAAAGGGGACGGTGTTGTCGTTCATGTCGGTTAGCCCACCCACGATGAGTCCGGCGATAACGTCGAACCAGCCGGCTCTGCTAAAA
Source organism: Flavobacteriales bacterium (assembly GCA_021296215.1). Classification (NCBI taxonomy): domain Bacteria; kingdom Pseudomonadati; phylum Bacteroidota; class Flavobacteriia; order Flavobacteriales; species Flavobacteriales bacterium. The sequence continues at coordinate 912 of JAGWBA010000093.1, read as the reverse complement.
TTCATCATCATGCGGTCGATGTGGTATAAGTATTCGTCGAGGTCTTCTATAAAAAGGATCTTCCCCCGCACATCGATATCCGCCGGGGTGCCGCGTTGAGAGTAGAGTACGGATATGTTTCCGCCCGTGAGGGCGCCCACCGCTTTTCCCTCTCTATTGAAGGAGTGCCGGTCGGCCATGATCGTTTTCAGTTCACCCACCAGCGTACTCCGCACATCTTCGAGGCAGGCTCGTGTGTTCTCTGCGAATCCAAGGGGCATGGGCGCGTGGATCGAGCGGATACCGAGGTTGGTGTGTAAATGGTTGTGCAGGGCCGTTACATCGGAGTAGCCGAGGATCCATTTCGGGTGCTCATTCAATACTTCCCAGCGCACGTGGTCGATGATGCGAACGCTACCGTATCCACCTCGTGCGCAATAGATCGCCTTTACCGTTGGGTCCTCCAGCATCATCTGCATATCCGCGGCTCGTTCCTGATCCGTACCACTGAACTGGTGATACTCCTTGTGCAGGTGCGGACCTTTTTTAATATTGAATCCCCACGCCTCGATCACCTCGATCGCTGGCTCGATCTCTTTAGGCGTCAGCTTCCGCGCAGTAGATATGATGCCGATGGTATCGCCGGGTCGGAGGAAGGGAGGGGAGTGGTAGGTCATGGTTGGATAGTTGGATGGTTGGTTGGTTGAAAGGTTGATCAAGGCTTTCGTCCTAAGCTAGTTGTTTTTTCGCTTGGTCAAATATCTCTGAAAGCCATTTAAGAGCTTTAAGTTCTCTAAAATCATTGACTCGATTTTGGCATGGAGATCTCTATCAATGTAATTTTCATCAAGGCAGACGAGTCTGTTCAGAAAAGTGTGTCACTTAACTTAGTGATATGAAAAAGCAAGAAATATCGAAAGCCGGCTTACAAGA
>JAGWBA010000092.1 GCA_021296215.1 Flavobacteriales bacterium | reverse complement strand
ACTCTTGTAAGCCAGCTTTCGATATTTCTTGCTTTTTCATATCACTAAGTTAAGTGACACACTTTTCTGAACAGACTCTAATCTATTGTGCACATACAAGAACCTAATGACCGGTCCCTGCCAAATTCCGGAAAATTGATAGCGGACATCCAGGTTGTACTGATCGTATGAATCAGCGTAGTACTTGTTCAGTTCAACATTCTCGAAGCCGGGAGTCCACGTGCGGCCCGCATCCACCTCAATACTTAATTCGGGATGTGACTTCGGTATCCAATGCGCCTTGAGCATGAAGGTCTTCGCCTCCCCCATTCCCTCCGGTCTACCGCGACCGATGGTCGTGTAAAACTGTTCGCGGCCGAATTCACGCGGAAACAAAAACCTGCCTTTGCCCGGAATAGTCGTGTAATTCGCGGTCAAATTGAAGTCGTTAACCTGTCGGCCGAAGCGAAAGCTAAATAAGCTCGTTTGTTGATCGGGCGGATAATAAGCCTGGCTCACATCTTCTGAGCCACCATCATTGTGAGGATCCTCCCCCAAATACTGCACACCGCCGATCCACTTATTCTGTTTGTAGTCGACCTGAATGAAACCTGCGTTCAGGATGTTATCGATGTAGTAATCCCAAAACTGGATGTCCAGCGAACCTTTGGAGCGCTGAACTCCCAGGATCGCCATCCCTTTCGAGTGAATATTCCCTTTGTACTGTGAGGGCGAGCCATCCGGGTTCAAGCCTGTTCCGTACAAGCCAATAGCGTCTTCGATCTTATACCATTTCACGGTGCTCCGCGGTGAAACTGCATCGATCAATCCTAAGTTTCACAACCAACCTTCAGCAGGTGCATAGTCTACCCACAAGCCATCTAACACATAAGGCTTCATTCGCCCGTCTTGCGGATTCACAAGCGGCGAATAAATACTCTGCTTACCCAGTGTAAGGGAAATGCGTTTCCGGCGGTAGTTGATGTAGAGCTCCTCTAGTCGGTCGAGATCATGATGATTTTCCGGGTCCGTGATATCGAACAGCTGTCTTTCAAAACGCGCGGTCCGATGACTGAGCTCGTCGCGCTCCATTAAATTCGAGGAATATAGGTTGTAAATAAAGTTTCCCCCAACACCGACTTTAAAGCCATTCCAACGACTCGATTCGTACTTGATGAATCCCCCAACAGCGTTGGCATAGTAATCCGAAAGTGCTCCTTCATTCAACGTTGACATGAAGTAATGCCGGAAATGACCAGACAATTCCCCTTCCGAAAAGAACTCCTTGATACTGTGCACGTGGCTCGTGTCGGAATGCTCTATAACGGGGCGTTGATCATGGTCGTTCTGCCCCCAAACTTTGGAAATCAGAAAAAGAGATATGACGAAAATGGTCGTTCGCATTTTATCCGGGCAACAAGAACGGAAGAATGAAATAGGTCGTGATAAGTCCTCCAATGAAGAATCCGATCACTGCCAACAGAGATGGCCATTGAAGATTGCTCAAACCGGCGTATCGCGTTCCAAATCCGATCAGAAATCCTCCACCGATCATGATGACCAGTCCCTGCCACGTCGACAAAAATTCCCGGGTAAACATTTCTGGAGGTAAATACTGATCACCAGCGTTGTGGGTTCCGTAATTCTCGAGTTCTTCTATCGTTTTCGGGTTCAGGGCGATCTTTTCAGAAGGCATCATGTATTCGTGGGCGATATACCCGCCCATAATTGCTCCAACGGCGAAAACCAAATTCCACACCTGGCTTTTCCAATCGAACTTGAAGAAGTCGGACAATTGGCCTCCACCACCTATCGCACACATTGTGCGCAGGTTAGCACTGAAGCCAAACTCCTTACCGAAAATGAGCAACAAGAACATGATGACGGCGATAAGTGGACCGGCCACGTACCAAGCCCCACATCAGCTCGTAGACCAGCCATTAAAGTCTCGAATATCAACAACTCTAATGACCTCTTTCTAATCCTCTATAAATATAAAAGCCCCTTCCGAATATCGAAAGGGGCTTGGTGAAATGCCGATGTAGTTTTAGGCCGGCTGACCAATAGGGCCAGTCCAGGACATGATACCATCCTGAAGGTTATAAACCTGCGTAAATCCTCGTTGCGCCATGAAACTAGCTACCATTCCGCTGCGATTACCGCTGCGGCAGTACACGTAGTAGCTCTTTTCGCGGTCCATCTCATTTACTCGGTCTGCAAAACTCGGATCCATGACTTTGATGAGCAATGCGCCCGGAATCACCCCTTCATACCATTCTCCCGGAGTGCGGACATCAATAATGACCGCGCCCTCGCTATTCATACCGGCCTCAAAGGCGGCCGAATCTATGTTCCTATAATTCATGCCTCTTCTTTTTTCTGTTTTCTGAGAGTCGATGGACAAACGTAGTCAGTCACTTCAACATCGGTTCCTTCTTGAATGGCTTTGAATCCACCTTGAATATCGATTACATTGTGAAATCCTCGCGATTTCAGGATCGACGAGTAGATCATGGAGCGATATCCACCTGCACAATGAATGTGGTAGGTTTCATCCTGCTTGAATTCATCCATGTATTCGTTGATGTAATCCAATGGACGGTTAAAGGCCTTGTCGACATGTTCCGCTTCGAATTCTCCAGGCTTACGGACGTCCAAGACTTTCAGCTCGCCGGATTTCCAATCTTTGGCAAACTGAGTCGCCGTGATCGACTCTACAGTATCGACCTCCTTACCAGCTGAACGCCAAGCATTAAAACCGCCTTCCAAATAGCCCAAGGTGTTGTCGTAACCAACTCTTGCCAATCGAGTTACTGTTTCCTCTTCCCTACCTTCCGGAGCCACGAGGATCAAGGGCTGATTCAGATCGGTGATCAGAGTGCCAACCCATACGGCAAAAGTTCCATCGATTCCAATAAAGATAGATTTCGGAATATGGCCATGAGCAAAGTCTTGAGCCTCCCGAACGTCAAGGATCAAAGTGCCTTCGTGATTCGCCATCGCCTCGAATGTGTCTACGCCCAAAGGCACAACACCTTTCTCTAGAACTGAGTCGATAGAATCGTATCCTTCTTTATTCATCTTTGCATTCTTCGGGAAATACTGTGGAGGAGGTAAGATCCCGTCAAGCACCTCTTCAATAAACTCTTCCTTGGTCATATCAGCACGAAGAGCGTAATTCGTCTTCTTTTGATTGCCTAGTAAGTCCGTAGTTTCCTTACTCATGTTTTTACCACAAGCCGATCCTGCACCATGAGCCGGATAAACGATAACGTCGTCCTCCAAGGTCATGATCTTGTTTCTCAAGCTATCGAATAGCATTCCAGCCAAATCGCGCTCCGTCAAATCACTTTTAACGGCCAAATCAGGGCGTCCAACATCACCAATAAACAGCGTGTCACCACTGAAAATAGCGTGATTTTTCCCTTCTTCGTCGATCAACAACCAAGTCGTACTTTCAGGTGTATGCCCGGGGGTGTGCAATGTCTTGATACGGATCTTACCCAAGCTAAACTCCTCGCCATCCGAGGCTTTATGGATGTTGTACTTGGTTTCAGCCTTAGGGCCATAAACGATCGTAGCGCCAGTCTTGTCGGCCAAATCGATATGACCAGAAACAAAATCGGCGTGAAAATGAGTTTCAAAAATGAACTTGATCTTCGCCCCTTCAGCTTTGGCCTTTTCAATATAAGGTTCGGTTTCTCTCAGCGGATCAATGATCGCCACTTCACCTTCCGATTCAATGTAGTAGGTGCCTTGTGCCAGACAGCCCGTATATATTTGCTCTATCTTCATTCTTATTCAGATTAAATCTATTTGAGGATTTATTGCTTCACAAAATTACTGATGAATGTCTCATCATCAGGTGACAAATGTTACGATAGCAATATAGTAATGTCGATACGGAATAACCGTTATCTATGCTCGTAGTTCGTTGGCCTTGTCTTCACTGGCCCGATAAGCATTGATGATCTTCCGGCGCATAAGGAGGTAATTCACCAGCCCCATAAGCATAACCGCGACTCCAACGGCCCACATCACGGCAGTCAGCCACTTTAGATCTTCGAGCATCAGAACTCGGTCAATGCCACAGCAGTCACGAAAAGATACAGCCCACTTCTAAAAAAGGACAACAGCGTTCGCTGATTGCCAACCGCGTTCGGTCAATGGCCAAAAAATCCCTTAATATCAGATCTTCCCGAACTTCTTTTTTCTTATACATATCAGTGCTTTGAGTTGGTTTGCATCACAACGTCTTGAGCTACCCGCTCGTGTCCATGCTTGTAGTGATTCACGGCATCCGAGAGATCAAAGAAAAAGTTCTCTTTACCTATGGCATCGACCAGTCCGGACTTGATAACCACATCGCGTAACGGACCTTTTAAACCACTAATATAAAATTCGATATCCCGTTTGTGATATTCCTCCGCAAGGTCGTGGAGCATATTCACTGCAGAGGAATCCAACCCATTTATCGCCTTTGCGTTCAGAATTACTAGTTTCAGTTGATCTCCTTTCTCTTGTTCCCACTGCTCCAGTCGTTCACGAAAATAGTTGGTGTTCGCAAAAAACAATTGCGCATCCAACCGCGCGATCAAAATCTCCGGATCGGACTGTGCTTCAGAGAAGCGCTCCAAATTCCGAAACTGATTGGTCCCGGGTAATTGACCCTCGCGCGCCATATGCGGATAAGTGACTCGGTAAATGACCATTGCCAAACTCAATACCACTCCCGCCGCAATACCCTCTTCTATACCGAGTGAAAGAGTCGCGAGGAATGTGACCAACAGCATGGCAAAGTCTTTTTTATTCGCATGCCACAAGTGCTTTGCCTCTTTGAAATCGATCAATCCGAATACGGCGACCATGATTACACTAGCGAGTATTGCCTTCGGCAAGAAGTAGAACAAGGGAGTTAAAAACAACAGCGTCAAAATGATCAACACCGCGCTAATGATACTCGCAAGGCCGGTTCGAGCTCCTGCTTGGTCATTCACCGCAGTACGTGAAAATCCGCCCGTAGTTGGAAAAGCCTTGAAAAGCGCCCCCAAAATATTGGCCAACCCAAGACCGATCAATTCCTGATTCGGGTCAACTTCGTAGTTCTTGTGCTTGGCTTGAATCGCCTTAGCCACAGCGATCGATTCCATGAACCCCACAAGAGCGATCGTCAAAGCGATTGGCATCAAATCTCCTAAGCTCTCCCAATTCAACGAAGGAATTTCTGGATTCGGAAGCCCACTGGGCACTTCCTTCACGATCTTCATACCTCCTTGATCTAATTTCAAGAAGTAGACAGCTAAAATCCCCAAGATCACGACTACTAAAGGGCCAGGTATACTTCTGTTTACCTTTTTTAGGTTCATGATGATACCTATAGCGACAACGCCAAGGATCAAGGTCGGAACATGAGTGTTGCCGATATTCGATCCAGCATTTATAAGGATCTCGTGAATGTAGTTGCTACGGGGAATGTCGATTCCCAACAAGTGCTTCAATTGGTTCAAACCGATGATCAGAGCTGCTGCGCTCGTGAATCCCGAGATGACCGGGTGTGACAAGAAATTCACTAAAAACCCAAGCCTAAAGACCCCTAAACTGAATTGCAAAATACCCACCATTAAGGCAAGTAGAATTGCTAGCCCAACGAATTCATCGGTGCCAACAGGAGCAATTGCCCCAACCCCCGAAGAGATCAGTAATGCCACCATGGCTACTGGTCCTACTGCCAATTGCCGACTCGTGCCAAAAATAGCGTACAAGATCAAAGGTACGGTTGACGCGTAAAGTCCGTAGATCGGCGGTAAACCGGCAAGCATGGAATACGCCATTCCCTGAGGAATAAGCATTACACCAACGGTCAGACCCGCGGATAAATCTCCACGAAGGTCTCCCCTGTCGTAATGTGTGATCCAATTTAGTAGGGGTATATATTGCTTCACGTTCATAGCAGAAATAAGATTTCGTGCAAAGGTACCTTGTGCGCCACCCCCAACACCGTAACAAAAGTCATCCGATTACAGATCGACCGGTTCGATCCTGTTACGACCCAAGGACACGAATCCGTCTTTTTCTATTTTCTTCAGTAGCCTACTGATGACCTCACGCGAGGTATTCAACTCATAGGCGATCTCTTGGTGCGGCAGCTTCAGAACACGTGTCTCCAACACCTCCGAGCTCTTTTTAAGGTAGCTGATCAGCCGTTCATCCATGCGCTGAAACGCAATGCTATCCGGTGTGCTAAGCAGTTCCTCAAAACGCGCTTGATAAGTCTCGATCACGAATCGGTACCACGACTTATACTTGCTCATCCAATCGGGAATCAACCCAACTGGCACCGATATGAATTCGGTATCCTCCATCGCGACTGCCTTGACTTGGGAAGTCTGATTATGAAGTGTGCAGGCGAAACTCATTGCACATCCTTCACCGGGCTCGAGGTAATAGAGGAACAACTCATGACCATCATCGTCTTCTCGAAAAACCTTTACACGACCTTCCGTGATCAGGGGTATCGACTTAACGTATTGCCCCATCTCCATTAAAGTAGTACCCGCCGAAGTACGACGAATGGTACACTCGTCAGTTATTTGTTGGCGAAGTTCCTCATCGGTAAAGGCCGGAAATATTTCAGCGATATCGTTGCTCATAATGCAATAATATTCGAATTTTCTCTAAAATTGAACACACAAGGCAATGAAGACCTTATCCTCCCTTTTCCTTTTTTTGTTTTGCGCCTACGGCGCGATGGCCCAGCAGTCGCCCCGCGAGTTCTCCTATCAAGAAGGTGATACCATGTATACGATGAAGAGCTATATCCTCTGTCTATTGAAATCCGGCCCCGAAAGAAGTCAGGATTCCGCCACTGCAGCCAAGCTCATGGAGGGGCATCTCGCCCACTTCGAACGTTTGGCCGATGAAGGTAAGATCGCCATGGTAGGCCCCATGGGGGAGGATACCGAACTTCGTGGCATCATTATTTTCGATGTGGCTACTGTAGAAGAAGCGCGAGCTCTGGAGTCCGAAGATCCCATGATCAAAGCCAACAGGCTTACTATGGAGTTTCATCCTTGGTGGGCAGCCAAAGGAGCCTGTTTGCCATAAAAAAACCCCGGCACTAATGCGTGCCGAGGCCTCGATGTCCTCCGGTTAGGAGAACCACAGCTTGCTCCGGGTTAATCGTTACAGAGCAAGTGTGTCTATAAGTGTCCTAAGTTCGACTTTTCTAAATTTCATTATTTAATTAACAGGACTGAACAGAGGAATAAGGCCGATAT
>JAGWBA010000091.1 GCA_021296215.1 Flavobacteriales bacterium | reverse complement strand
CGGTGAATGAAGTATAGATGGCAGTGTTATCAGTAGCGCCTGTGGCGCGAGAAGTAGAATAAGTGTGATCAGTGGCGCTGTACCCTTGCGCGTAGGTGCATTCGGGCTTCGCCCGAGTGAATTTCGCTTTCGCGAAGTGAATTCCTATCGGAGGTCAAACCCAATGGACTCGCGCGCAGGCCTATTGAACTTCGGTGAAGCCGAAATTCGCTTGCGTAGTAAATGGACCGGCCTTATTCGCTCCACCGATAGGTATCCAAATCAAATCCGGCCAAATCCAATGCTCGATCCACCACAGTGAGCGCCAGTTCTTCGAAGTCCTTGGGTTTGGAATAAAAGCTCGGAGCTGCCGGCGCTATGATTCCGCCCGCTTCGGTAATGGCCTTCATGTTGTTGATCTGGATGAGGTTGAGCGGGGAGTCGCGGGTGAGCAGAATGAGCTTTCGGCGTTCTTTAAGGATCACATCCGCCGCTCTCGTAATGAGATCGTCTGAAAAGCCGTTGGCAATACGCGCCATGGTACCCATGGAACACGGTGCTACCATCATGGTGCCAAAGCGGGCCGATCCGCTCGCGAAAGGTGCCATGAAATCTTTTTTGCTGTACACTTTGAAAGGGAGGTTCTCGAAATCGCGATTACCCAGTTCATACTCCCAAACATCGCGAGCATTATCGCTCATGACCACGCCAACTTCGTTCCATTGATCGGAAAGCTGATTCAATCGATCAAATAGAACTTTAGCGTAAATGGCACCGGAGGCTCCGGTGACCGCAACTACTATTTTACGTGATGGAGTCAAGTTTTACAGCGTTATTTCCTCGACTTGGATGAACTCGTAAGTGTCCAAATCGTATAGGAAAGCCACAACGGAACAATTTTGTTCATTCCAATCGGCGTTCCACACCGTAGTATAGGCTTTCTGGTAAGGTGAATTCAGGTTTACAGTGCCTATACTGAGGGTGTCGCCCGAGGTGTCAGTAATTGAAGCTCTGAGCACGTTATTGTGCGTGTAGGTCGAATCGACCCCAGCTGGTGTGAGCTGCGGCGATACTAAGCTATCTTCAAGTATCCAAAGCACCACGGCATACTGGCCCTCATGTCGGTATTGGTACAGGACCTCAATGTCGCAGTTTAAATTACCGCCACTTACTTGAGCAGATATTTGGAGCTCTGCACCGCTCAATTGTTGCGATGCGCTGGCTACTGCAGTGTCCAAAGAATTCGAATAGAGCCAGTGATTGCCGGGAAAATCGGCCCTATTGAGCATTGCCGAGGGTATTGATAGAGCCTGCCAAAAAGCAATGAGCTCATCTCCTGATGGTGTTCGGTAATCAGCCGGAAACTCCGCACTAGGAGCTGCAAAGCTCTCGGCGTGGACGAAAACCACGGTCATTTGATCGCCATAGAATCCTTTTAGGCTGTCAATGCGGAAAGTCAAAGCCGGGGAATTCACGGCTCTATGTGCAGTGTAGTTTTCAACGAGAAATCGTTGAACCACAGATTTAGTTCCCATTGTAGGTTTATCAGGACCATCATTGCTTTTATTGCAAGCGGCGATGACGAACAAGCTCAGTAAAATGCCGTAGTATGCTTTACTCATAGAGCCAATAAGTTAGACAATTACAGCTTTATTTCCTCCACCTGAATAACCTCGTAGGTCTCCAAATCGTATAGGAAAGCTACCACATGGCAGTTTTGCTCATTCCAATCGCTGTTCCAAGTGGTACTGAAGGTGGCCTCGTATGGAGTTAATATATCGACCGGACCACTACTTAAAGTATCGCCCCAAGTGCTGTTGAGCGATGTGCGCAGTACGTGATTGTGCTCGTAATCCGGGATGGTTTGTCCGACGTACACTTGAGGGGCAATGATACCGTCCTCGGTCACCCAAACCACAACGGCATAGTCACCGTCTAAGTCGGTTTGGTAAATGACTTCAACATCAGCCGTGATCGTGTTTCCATTGAGCTCAGCCTTGAGGTTGAGATCGGCTCGTGGTGTTTCAGGAATTGCATCGGCGACCTCCGGTGGCCAGGCTTGGAAGTTCAAGACATGCTGGCCCGGATAGCCTTTACGATTGACCATTCCGGAGGGGTACGCGGCAAATCCGAAAAAGGAGTTCATAGCTTCGCCTTCGGGCGTGGTAAAATCGGTTTCGAACCCGGTACTCGGACTGGCGAAAAAACCTGCGTGAACTGCCACTACGACCACTTGATCGCCATAAATAGCCTTGAGATCCTCGGCTAAACTGGCCGCATCGGGGCAGTTTGGGCATTTGTGTCCGGTGTAATCTTCGACCAGCACTTTTTGTACGAGTGAATCGGAGGGGTTAGGTCCACCGCCGTTGCCGCCTTGAATGGGGTCGTCGATATAATCGCATCCGGCCGCGAGGCCGAAAACCAGAATGAATAGTGCATTGAGTTTTTTCATGCCTTAGAATGTTGAGGTGATGGTTACACTTAAACCATTACTGGCCGGCACGTTTCTACATACACCACCAACGCAGAAAATACCCTCTTGTTGCTTTCCGTAGTTGGCCAAGAAGCGGGTTCCGCCTCGGGTATATCCCATGGAGAGGATGTAGTAGTGGATTTGCTTTGCCTCTTCGGGGTTGCCGTAGTTGTAGGCATCCTGGATGGCGAAGAACCAATGCGGTGATATGCTGTATTCGACGAGCAACATGGCCCAGTCGCCGCGATCCTGATCGGTCCACATTCCCTGTGCCTCAAAACGCAACGTATGCTCTCTGCTGAGCTTGTATTGTGCTTCGAGGATCGCCGCTTGCATGTACACGAATCCGGGTTTTCCTTCGATCACTTGCTTGTTGTACTCTTCGTAAATGTAGGTTCCTACGAGCTTCCACTTTTTATTGAGCTTTTTGGTGATCTCGATGTTGAAGTCCTGGAAATAGCGTTCATCGCCCCAAGAGAAAAAGCTGCTTTCGTAGCCATCGGTACCAGGCTCATAAACACCGGTGGTGTCGTTCAATGGGTTCAGGTCTAGCGATTGTGCTACCGAGTAATTTATGGCGACCTGAGTTCCGTAGCGTCCGCCCAGCGGGCTGTCGCGTTTGAACGTATAAGTGATCTCGGTTTGTAAGCCCATTTCGCCGTTGGGCTGGGTAGCATACGGATACAGCGCCGGTAAACGATAGATGTGCTGCTTGGTCATCGCCGGCAAATAGTTGATGAGCAGATCGTTTACGGTGGCGGTTCTATCGCTCCGGTAGTTCATGTTGTCGATGCGCTTTGCGGCAAGTAATATGCCCAAACCCTTGCGAGAATAGGTCAGGTTGACCAAAATTGCATGTCCATCTTTGTAAATGTAGTTGTTGACCGTACCGGGGTCGTTGATCTTGTACGCGGCCTCTGTGTAGAGGGTCCAACGTCCGCGGCTGATCGTTGCTCTACCCACCCAGGAGCCGACGTTCAAGGGAAGATTGTACCGCGGATCGCGATCCTCTTGGTATTTTGAAACGAAGGATCCACCCAAGATCACTCGCCATGGGCTGTTCGACAAAGTGTCGATCGATTCATTCAGGTTCCAATCTACGTCGATAGCGCGTACGATTCCGTCGCCCTTATCGAAGTAGTATCGCTGTTGTCCGATGATCCCGGTAAGTCGAACTCCTCGGGTAGGTTGAAACTTCACTCGAAGTCCGTCCATGGCATTGTCGAACCCTAGTCCTCGCTCTTCGTATGCGCGGAAGATCAATCCCGACCCAAACTGTTCGTAGAAGTTACCGGCGGTGATCTCCCAATCGTCTTGAGTATACGTTGCATAGCGATAGGGGATGCCGGTACCTTTATACCTTGGATCGAAACCAAGTAAGGCGTTTTCATAGCTCTCGAAACGAACTCCGGCGCGGAAATTTCCGCGGGTGTAGTTCAGGTTCATGAAGCCGTTCAACAAAAAGTCTTCGGGCACGTCCGGTGCGCCGATCAGGGTATCTTCGCGGTAATACTGAAAGTCTGTCTGAAAGTTTCCGTGAATTTGGCCCAGGTCGATTTGATCGTTTTGAGCCGAAAGAGAAGATCCGGCACCTACGATGGCCAGAGTGAGTAGTACTCGTTCAATACGCATACTCCGGAGTTTAGTGTTCTACTTCATCGCCGTTCGCTAGGCGAACGACCATATCGTAGAGCTCGGCTTCATCGCCGGGCGCGTATCCACTGTGTTGCCAAACCACGTTTCCGTTTCCGTCGACCAAAAAAGTATGCGGAATATTTCCCACGTTCATGGCGCGTTTGAAATCGGCATTGGGGTCGAGGTAGATCTCGTATTCCCAACCTCGACCGTTTACGAAAGGAGCCACGCGCATGGAGTTACGGGTATCATCAATCGAAACAGCGATCAGTTTCACACCTGTTTCATCGACCCAGTCGATGTATTCGTCGTGAATTGCAGTGAGTTCCGTAACACAGGGCTTACACCACGTTGCCCAAAAGCTGATGATCATCGGTTTTCCTTCGTTGTTCCATTCGTTCGTGTTCACGATGGAACCTTCCAAGTTTTGGAGATCTACCGAGGGCAAAGTGGCTTGCGCAGATGCAAAGGTCACCGAACCCAAGATCAGGAGAGAGAAGAAGAGCTTTTTCATCGGTTCAGGTTTTGTGTAATGAAGTACAGCAGTCCCGGACCTATGAGCGCCGGGACTGCTGTACAACTATTCAATTCAACGAGCTTAGTGGATAACGTTCAGTTTCTCCACAGATTGCTGTCCGTTGTATTCGAGGTTGATGTAGTACAAGCCGGTTTCCCAGTTGCTCGTGTTCAACTCGATGTTGTTGATTCCGGCCGTTCCGCTTACTGTTGCAGTAGCCATAACTTGCCCCAATGCATTAACAACGGTATACGTTACATCGTCATTTCCGGCCAACTCGATACTCAATGTCGTGAGCTCATCCGTCGGATTAGGATACAATTCAACACCGCTCAACGCTTCTTCTTCGATTCCGACCGTAGCCGTGTAATCGAATGGGTGGTCGATGCTCGCCGTATAAACGCCATCACCTTCAATGATTCTGATCAAGTCAGCTTGCTCGATCCAGTACTTACCGTTTCCGTATCCTGAGTTGATTCCGTCACCGTAGCTGTCGAGTACTTCAAGTCTGTGGCACTCTACGTCGGTCAAATTCAAAACGTGAATGTGGTCTTGTGTTCCGTTAGATAAAAGCTGTTGGTATGGTCCACCACTTTCTACGATTTGACCGGCCTCGTTGCGGATTCTCCAAGTGATCTCCTCTCCGTAGCGGTCTTGACGCATGATGAGACGCAAATTACCCAATCCTGAGTTCTGAACGATACTTCCGATAGAACCGATGTTGTCGGATGCGTTTTGATCGGCAGATCCGTTCGTGCTGATGATGTACACGTTCAAGGTGTTGGTGCCGTTATCCATAAAGCTAATGGTAGGCAATGAAGCCGTAGCAGAGGCCAAAGGAGCGAGTTGACCGGTCCAAGTGTAGGTCATGGCTCCAGATCCATTAACGTCGTAGCTGAACTCGATACTGGTCAACGTGTCGCCACCCCAGTTTTGAACGGTAACTTGTGGATTCAACTCCAAAGCACAAACTTCTTGCTCTGAACTTACGTCGAGTACACGAGCGTTCGTTTGGAATGGGAAGTTGACGAAGTCGATAGGACCATCAACTCCTGAAACGATGAATTGCTGTCCTTCCGCAACGAAAGCCACGATCTCTAAATTGCTCAAGTCGACCGGTACACCGTTGATACTGGCCGGAATGTTCCAAGTATATGAACGCGATACCAGCGTTCCCGCATCGGTGGTGTCGATATCATCACCCCACTGACCGGCCATCAAGTGACGCAGCATGTGCATGTGGTTGTACGTTCCGTCTGGATTCAACATCTCAGGGTACAAAGTAGCAGCACCTACTTGTGGACCCGGGACACCGTTTTGCAATACGGCTACGTTCAATTTATTCTGCGGCGCACCGTCTCCGGTGTAGAACAATTCAACGTCAACGGTCAAAGTTTGTGCGGCAACGTCGATAGTTCCCTCAACGGCAAGGTTAACGTAACTAGAGTCATTCAAAACAAGGTCGCCGGCATCGTCCCAGTCACTGCGATTCATGGCCGTGCCACTCGTGTTTTGCGAATAGGTAGGACTAAAATCCTGACGGTTGATCGTGCCGGACGGATAACCCGTCAGGTTCGTTTGACCTGCGATAGCCGCTCCAAAAGAAGTGGTGTAGTTCGGCTGACCCGATCCGGGGTTGGCAAAACCACCCGTATGGATGTTGATCAAAAACACATCGCCGGGATTGGCAGCTGCGTATTGATTGGCCAATTTGTGTCCATCAGGGCACCAAGGACAGTTAATACCAGTAAATTCTTCGAGGACCACATTACGGTTCTCAGGTGCAGTGCTCACAGGCAGTTGAGCGAAAGCGGCAAACGAAGTCATAGCCGCTACTCCGAGTAGTAGTTTCTTCATAGTTTAGTTAATGGTTAGACAAAGTAGAATTCGTCGAGCTCCAAATATAATAAATATAATAAATGTCGCTTAGAATTCTTAACTTTGTGATCCTTTTGTCAAGTGATAATGACCCGATTATGAAGAAATATATACTCTTATTGTTTGTTTTCTCCCTAGCGGGAGGAATAACAGCTCAGTCGCTTTGGCTCGAGCATGAATCTACAGTTGAGACCGGAACCGTTTCCGATTTCGAGGTAGTATCGCACAATGCAGTGGTGAATACCGGCACTGCTCCCATGACCGTGAAAGTTACTCGTCGCATCATCGTCGATAATGCGAGTTTCGACAATGCCATTTGCTGGCAATTGTGCTATTTGCCAACTACCGATACCACTCCCGATCCCTTGGTCTTGAATCCGGGTGATACCGTGCTGAACTTCAGCGGACATTTGTATCCGAACGGAAACTTGGGTACGACCACCATCGAATACATTTTCTACGACGTCGATAACCCAAGTAATCAATGGAGTTACGAAGTGGAGTATAATGTTTTCGGTGTTGGACTCGAAGAGAATGAGCTTGCGGTAAGTGCTCCATACCCGAATCCCGCGAATGATGTGGTGCGTTTCGACATTCAAAATGCCGAACCGGCGACCATTGAAGTGTACGATATGCTGGGTAAAATCGTAGCACAGAGAACCGTATCGGCCCGCGAGGGCGAAGTCACATTGCGCGTGCAACACCTGCAACCAGGCCTGTATTTCTGCACTGTGCGCAGTCAAAATGGCGATGCCGTTCAGACCAAGCGACTGGTGATTCAACGATAAGCTCCCGACCTAAACTGTTGTTGCAACGAAAAGCTCCGCCATTGGTGGGGCTTTTATATTTATAGAGGATTAGAAAGAGGTCATAAGAGTTGTTGATATTCGAGAC
>JAGWBA010000090.1:7479-9687 GCA_021296215.1 Flavobacteriales bacterium | reverse complement strand
ATTGGGGTAGTGAAAGAGCTAAACTCCTGACTTTCAACAGGTGTTTAGTGCGGCAAAAAACGTTTTGGACGGGTGTGAGCATTAGCAGAAGAATGCTACAACATGCTTATCGCTTGTTTAGAAGTTAGTAGCTGTTTGAGCGAGGGTGAGAGCAAGGCATAGGGTGAAATTAGTCTGCGAAGCAGGTGTTTCGCCCTATGCTTTGCGGGGCGTTGGTTATCTGCATTTACTACGCCTTCAAAGGTAGCGGCAGCAGGAGAAGAAAACACAAAGAAGAACCCCCGAAAAGAAACTGCCGAAGGCAGCAGAAAAGCAGCCAGCGCGAAGCGCGGCTGATCCGGTGGAACCGGAAGAACCCCGAAAAATTGAAGCGCTTGGGATGCCCCAAGCGCCCGGAACCGAAGGAAAGCAACGGTGGATGCCCCCGACGCCTACCGACCGAAGCTGACGACTGCTAACTGTGAATTGATTGTTGATAATATGTTCGAACTTTATACAGCAGAGACCACACTATTGAATTACTGGCATTGTTGCCACTCCCACCCGCCCTATCGGAAACCCTTGTATTTGGGGATTATTTCATTGGAAGGGGCTTAATCCATTAGGGCTTTTTTATCCTTCATTAGGCGGTTCGGTGAGCGGAGCGAACGTGAAGGGGGCGAAACAGTTTGAGGGGTTAGTGCGCGATAGCGCGTGCCCCGAAAGCGTTTTGCACCCTGAACTACCTAATTTTTTCCAATTGTGCCCTCAAGGCGCAAAGAAGAAGCAAGTTTTTCGGCCTTGTGCGGTGGCCTTTTATATAAACCAAATGATAAATAGGAGGACAAACTATGGCGAACAAATTTTTTCTCTACGCAAGAAAATCATCTGAATCGGAAGAAAAGCAAGTGATGTCAATTGAGACTCAATTGGTGGAACTTGCGAATTACACACGAAAAGAGGGGATTGTTATCTCTGAAAAATTTGTGGAGAGCAAGAGCGCGAAGCAGCCGGGCAGGCCGGAATTTAATCGAATGCCCGAAAAGATATATGCGAGTAAAGAGCCTGTTGGCATCATTGCTTGGCATCCTGACAGGTTGGCGCGGAATAGTGCGGACGGTGGGCAAATCATTTACCTGATCGACCAATCGAAATTGGTAGCGTTGAAATTCCCGTCCTTTTGGTTTGAGCCAACCCCGCAAGGGCTGTTTATGTTGCAGGTGGCATTTGGCCAATCTAAATACTTCTCGGACAATTTGGCTCAAAACATACAGCGCGGGATTAGGCAGAAGCTAAGGCGTGGGGAATACTTCGGAACTGCTCCGCTTGGTTATGTGCATAATCCGAAAACGCGAAACATAGAACCTGACCCTGTAAAGGCTCGATTAATCAAAAAAGCATTTTCAGAATTTGCGCGGGGTGGCTATTCCTTAACGAAGCTACAAGAGAAAATGAACCTGTGGGGAATTACAACGCGCAAAGGGAAGCCATTGGCCTTATCGACTGTGCATAAGATCATGAGGAATCCGGCCTATATTGGAATCATTGTGCGCAAAGGTGAAACCTACGAAGGCAATTTTGAGCCGTTGATAAAGCGCGAAGTATTTGAAGCAGTGCAATCGCGGCTAAAGGAAAACGGGCGACCACGAAGGAGTAAACACAAGCACGGTTTTCCTTTTGGCGGGTTGCTGAAATGCGGGGAGTGTGGTGGAGCGATCACGGCACAATATGGGCGTGGGAATGGTGGAACTTACATCTACTACCGTTGCTCAAAGAAGTTCGGACCGTGTTCACAATCATATCTGCGCGATGATTCAATGGAGGAACAAGCGCGGGAATATTTGCGCAAAATTCGATTGCCTGACGGTTGGACTGAAAAGATGGATGCGCAAATTGATTTATGGGTGAAGGATGAGCGAAAGAACAGGGAGGATGCAGCGATTGAAATTGAAAAGGAATTGCAGCAGACCGAACGGAAATTAGACAAGCTGGTGAATGGGTTTTTGGATGGAATGATCGAAAAGGATTCATACCTAAGAAAGAAGGATGAATTGATAAAGACCAAAACAGAACTTATCCAAAAACAGTCAGATTTAAAGAGTGGTGGAGTGTATTGGGTCGAACCTTTGCGCGATTGGCTGGAAACGGCTGTGTGCGCGGAAAAACTTGCTTCTTCAAACGATTTCTACGCAGTAAAATCGTTTTTGGAAAAAATTGGGTCGAACCGCC
>JAGWBA010000090.1:0-7414 GCA_021296215.1 Flavobacteriales bacterium | reverse complement strand
ACCCGCACCGATAGGGCGGGTTGGGAGTGGCAACAATGCCAGTAATTCAATAGTGTGGAGCTAAGGGGACTCGAACCCCTGACCCCTTGCATGCCATGCAAGTGCTCTAGCCGGCTGAGCTATAGCCCCAGAGGACGGCAAAAATAAACATTCTTGCCGAACTACACAGAATTACTGTTTCGTAATCTTCATGGTCTTATTGCCACCGTCAGATTCGATCTGAAGGAGGTATAAGCCGGCCGTGAGCTCCCCAAGGTCGAGGCGAAGACTGGTTTCGCTATCGAAAGCAGTGCGGAATACCCGCTTGCCGGTTAAATCGTAAACCGAAGCGCTTCCGGTAGCCACATCACCCAAATCCACGCTAATGCGGTCGCTGAAAGGATTCGGATATGCTTCTACATTCAGCTCCTGCTCCTCGAGTCCGATCGATGGGTCGATATTCTCGTAGTAATAAAAGCTTGCAACTCCACCTCCGCCATACGAATATTGATAGGCCACAGCCAGTATATCTACGTCTTCGTCGTCATCAAGGTCTCCCAAGGCCATAAAGTTGTAGTAGCCACTGGATGCCAACCCGAACGGATTGTTCTGAGGCGCACCGAAGGCCGCAGCATTGGCCGAACCCGTGTTTTCGAAAAACTTGAAATTTCCGCTGTAGTCGCTCGACATCACATCCATGTCGCCATCCATGTCCAGATCGCCTATCGAGAATACCCCACACCCAACCCGGGGCTCGTAAGCCCAAATGGATTCGCTTGCACGGCTCCAAAACTCGGGTTCGAATCGCTTCCGTTATTCTGGTAGTAGAAGAAGTTCCCGTAATATGCATCCTGAGCCAATAGGTCAAAGTCTCCGTCGTTATCCAAGTCGACTAATTCGGAAACCAAAATGTACGCCGTCGCCGGTGAGGCAAGTCCCCATGGGTTTATCTGAGGAGTTCCAAAGCTTGGGTTCTGAGCCGTACCGGTATTCTCGAAATACAAGAATTGATTCGTGTAGGTCGAGTAATCCTGAGCCGAAGCCAAAATGTCCATATCGCCATCGCCATCGATGTCGGCTACCGCCTTGAACATGGTATACTGCCCGGTCAAGCCAAACGGATTCGCTTGCATGGCACCAAAGCTGGCACTAGCGGCCGATCCGTTGTTCTTGTACATCACGGGCACGCCGTAAGTAGAGTTTGCCGCTGATGGTGGCATCCGTACGCCGTGTCGCGTCTACATCATCCTGTTGGCTGAAGATGGAGTTCCCCGATCCATTAACACTCCATTTATCCGTGTAGTACCCCGCATTTGCCACGAGATTGAATTGACGAAGGTTGTTCGCCTTGGTGAAATTGACTCCGGCCGCTATATCAGCCTTCATCCGGTCAATCCAACCGCCACCAACTTCACTCATGTACACGATATCCCGCAACGGGATATTCACCGTGCTCCCAAACTCCAAGGCCAGAATGACCATCGAAGAATCGCCCGGGTCCATTACAACACGCGCAGTGACATAGTCACTCCCTATACAACGCATTACAAAAGGCTTGGGAGATTTGAAAGAAACCACCTTGTCCACTCGATCTTGAAGTCGCTATCGCTATAATCGGTCTCTACAGTCAACACCCCTTTATTCACGGTCTTTACATCTCCTACAATTAGGTCGCCGTTGATCAGGCCCCGAGTATCGTTTTGACCGAAGACCGCACATCCGGCCGCGAGGCCGAAAATCAAAAATAGAAAGTGCAGAAACCGCATAGGTCCGATTTTGAGCGACAAATTTATCAATTCTCCATGGTTCGCCCTTTTTAATCTCTGAAAGCCATACCTCTGCCGGGCATAAAGTAAATGCCTTTGCACTTCAAATAAATCGTCATTTTTTCGATACTTTGTATTCGAAATACCATCCTACATGAAACCCCAGCAGTTCCTCTACAATGATCGATGGGACATTAGTTCACTTCCGGCCGAAAATGCCGACCTCGTGATCGCTTTCGGCCAGGGTCAAAAATTAATGAATGGCGGATATACCGACTTACGTGCTGCATTCCCCAACAGCACCGTGATCGCCGGGTCGACCGCAGGTGAGATCTCCAACGATGCGGTTCTTGACGAACAGATAGTGGCAACGGCTATTTGGTTCGATAAAGTAACGGCCGTCTAGCATTGCGTAAGGGTCGAGGACTTCGAAAATAGCAAGGCGGCAGGGAATGCCCTTGCCGGCAAGAGCGATCGCGAAGGCTTGCAGTTCATTTTCGTTGTCTCGGACGGACAAAAAGTAAACGGGTCAGAACTCATGGAAGGGATGAATACGGCGGTGAATAACGAAGTGCCTATTTCGGGCGGACTCGCGGGCGACGGGGCCGATTTTCAAAAAACCGTTGTCGGACTCAATGAAAACATCGGTGAAGGACTCATCGCGGCCATCGGTTTCTACGGTGCCGATCTCGTGGTCGGCTACGGATTCAAAGGTGGCTGGAGCAGTTTTGGCCCGTCGCGCACGATCACTAAATCCAAAGCCAATGTGCTTTACGAGATCGATGGCACCAGCGCTCTCGACCTCTACAAGAAATCCCTCGGTGAGTATGCGGAGAAGCTCCCGGGATTCGCTCTTTTATTTCCTCTGGCCCTACGGGCCGATGGGGAAGACAGCGAGGTGGTCCGCACTATTCTGACCATTGATCAGGACGAAAAATCGATGACCTTTGCCGGAAACATGCCCGAGGGAAGCGTCGTTCGCCTTATGAAAGCAAACCTCGATCACTTGGTTGATGCCGCCTTCGATGCGGTCGAACATTCGGTTCAAGAGGAAGTTATTCAAGGTGATCAACTCTCCATTTTGATCTCCTGCGTTGGTCGAAAGATCATCTTTGGAAATAGAATCGATGAAGAAATAGATGCAGCACGCGAAACCTTGGGCGACGATGCCGTGATCACCGGCTTCTATAGCTATGGCGAAATTAGCCCGTTTCAACCGCTGCACAGTTGCTCTTTGCACAACTAAACCATGACGGTGACCACTATCGCCGAAAAGTGAAATGAGTAAACCGAGCTATCATAAATTACTCAATCGCCAGATCCGCAAATTCATGAATGCGGACGGCTCGTGCACCGACGAAGAATCCTTCAAGAAATTCCTCGAAGCGGTGAATGCGAGTTATAATTCCTTTGATCAAGACAAGGAACTTTCACAGCGCATGTTCGACATTGCCGATGCCGAATATCAAGAGATCAATTCTCGACTCCTCGAAGAAAAGAAAACACGCGAACAAAGTATCGCCAAACTCATTGAGGCCGTGCGCACCTTGCGTCAAGAAGATGGCGCCGAGGACCTCAATGAAAGTCTCGACCTGCTCTCTATTGCCGATCTATTGAACGACGAGGTCATGCTGCGCCGTCAAATCGAAGACGCCTTCAAAGAGGCCATCGTGGAGACCGAAAAAGCGGTCAATGCCAAAGCGGAGTTCTTGTCGATCATGAGCCGCGAAATCCGTTCTCCCTTGAATGCGATCATCGGCATGACCCACATTCTCAACAACGAAGATCACCTCCCGGCTCAAGAGGAAAACCTCAAAGTCCTGGAGATCTCATCGCGCAACCTCATGTTGCTCATCAACGACATTCTCGATTTCAACAAAATTGATTAGGGCCGACTCGAACTCGGGCAACATTCATTCGACCTGGGTCATCTCCTAAAGAATATTCGTAGGGCGAACGACCACAACGCCAGAAAGCGGGGCAACGTACTCAAGCTGTTCGTGGACGACTCCTTGCCGACGAGTGTGCGGGGCGACAGTGCCCGATTGGGACAGGTCATAACGAACCTAGTTTCCAATGCGGTCAAGTTCACCAAAGAGGGCATGATTCGTATAGACGCAGTTGTGCTCAAAGAAACCAATACGCAGGTCAAAGTGCGCATCTCGATCGAGGACGAAGGCATTGGGATCGCCCCCGAAAAACAAAACGCATTTTTGAACCCTTTACTCAAGCTGGCCCCGATACCAATAGGAGCTACGGAGGAACAGGATTGGGCTTGGCCATCACCCGAAAGCTGCTACATCTGATGGGCAGCTCCATAAAGCTCAAAAGCTTCGAAGGCGAAGGATCGACATTTTATTTCGACCTCACGCTTACCACGGTTGAAACCACAGTGCCTCGCGATAGAAGACCTATCGATGAAGTGAAGGATTTGGGCAATGCGCGCATCTTGGCCGTTGATGACCTCGACTTCAACCTCATCACCCTAAGCAAGATCATCGGTAAATGGAACGTTCAAGTGACGACCGCGGTCAATGGCCTAGAGGCCGTTGAGAAAGTGCGCAACGACGATTTCGACTTAGTGCTCATGGACCTTCAAATGCCCGTAATGGGCGGTCGCGAAGCCACGGAAAAAATCCGCGAGTTCGATACCGAGCTTCCTATTATCGCGCTGACTGCCAGCACCAACGAATCGACCCGTCGAGAGGTCTTGGCCCTCGGCATGAACGATTTTGCGGGCAAGCCTTTCGAGCCCGATCAACTCTATCGAAAATTGAAGTCGCACATCCATCCGAAGGAAGAAGCATAGAATTCGGGGATCTTTATTTTTGCACAAAGCATCTAAACTATGGGGCGCGCGTTTGAATACCGCAAAGCGAGAAAGATGAAGCGCTGGGCAAGTATGTCCAAAGCCTTCACGAGGTTGACGAAAGACATCATCATGGCCGTTAAGGAAGGCGGCCCCAGCCCTGAGACGAACTACAAGCTCAAGCTGCTTATACAGAACGCCAAACAGGCGAATATGCCCAGGGACAATGTGGAACGGGCGATCAAAAAAGCCAGCGATAAAGACCAAAGTGACTACAAAAACGTCGTGTATGAAGGGTATGCACAGCACGGTATCGCCGTGCTCGTAGAAACCGCTACCGACAATACCACGCGTACCGTAGCCAATGTTCGCTCGTACTTCAACAAATGCGACGGAAGCCTCGGTACTTCGGGCTCCGTAGAGTTCATGTTCGAGCACAAATGCCATTTCAAAATTCCGGGAGCGGGCATCGCCCTCGAGGAATTCGAATTCGAGATGATCGATTACGGTGTCGACGACATCTTCCACGATGAAGAAGACAGCTCCATCATGGTGTATGGCCCCTTTGAACAGTTTGGACCGATCTCCAGCGCACTGGATGAAAAAGAGATCGAGATTCTGGAATCGGGAACCGAATACATCCCAACGGATACGAAAGAGCTTAGCGAAGAGGATGCAGCCGACGTCGAAAAACTCCTCGAAATGCTCGAGGAAGACGACGATGTGCAAAACGTATACTCTACCTTGGCATGATTCCGCAACTTCAGCCGTGCGACTGTTGCCGGTTCATGAAGCTACGTAACCTTTTAATCACTCTTTTTCTCGTCATTTCGGCGAACTCGTCTCGCGGACAAGTTAGCCTGCGGTCCGATTTCGACCTCAGCGACGCATTGGAAAACAACGCGGTGCTGACCGTAGAGGTCGATCATCGCGGAGGCGTCTGGATCGGCAAACAAAACGGATTGGTGTACTACAACGGGTTGTCCATAACGCCCATCAAAGGCACTTCTACCGAAGCTCGCTTACTCCGTAACGCCATCGTAAACCGAATTCTCGAAGCACCCGACCACAGCCTCTGGGTGGCCGCCCAAGGACACCTTTTTCACCACGATCCGAGGTCCGGCGAAACACAGGCTTATCCCATCAACGGCCCCGGCATCACCATGGCATACGACCTCTGCTTCGCCACCGACTCGAGCCTTTGGGTGTCGAATTCCGGCGGCGTTTGGCATATCGAAAATGAACTGATCACAGACACCATCACCCTGCCCTCAACCGAGGCCTTCCCTTTCTATAATGGTCTGAATGACCGCGCCTTCCTACGACAGATTCATCCGAACTCCGACATTGAGTTGCCTTTTACCATTCTCGAAAAGGACCCTGTCTTCAAACGCATTGGCCCACAAAGCCCCGAATGGTCAGTGAACCGCTCACGAGTGAACGATATGCTCTACGGAATCGTTGGCGACAGCCTCCTCCGCGGTTTCAACGAATACCGCATGTTCTGGGTCGATTCCACCGGCCGTTGGTACATTAGCGTAGGTTGACCCGGCGCATCGTACACCTGGGAGCCAACTTCGGGTGCTCCGCCCAAACTGTTTCACCCGGTCGGATTCACCAACATTCGCTCAGCGGGCGACGGGGCTTTTTGGATTTCGGCCTTAACGGCCGGATTAGTGCGCGGGCAACTAGGGCCAACACCCTACGAGGAGGTAGTCATTCGCAATCCACAAGGCGAACCCTTGAGCACGATCCACAGCCTCTACGCTTCGGACGGACACCTGTACATCGGCACCACCAAGGGCCTTTATCGCTGTTTTCAAACACCGAGCGGTAATTGGACGCAAGACCCTTTGTTCCGCGCGTTCCCCGGGTCGTCTATCGCCCATATTCACGCTGTGTATGATCACCTCATATTAAGTGATCACGACGGCCTCTGGTATTGGCCACTCGGAAATACGGATCCCTCATTGAATTACCGCCTGAGCTTGCCGGAATCGGTCAGTAGCGACAGAGTATATAAATACGTGTCGACCCAAGTGGGTGATTTCATTACTACACGCACCGGCGTATATCCGGTAGCCAACAGGCAACTTGGCGAGCCCCTACCCGGAACCAATGGCTGGCTCACTTATGATGTGCTCTACAGCCAGAGCTCTGAGTCTCTTTGGGTTGGGGCTCGAGAAGGAGTTGCCCGATATGTTCACGAAAGGGAACAATGGGCTTTCGATACGCTCTTTTCGCCACAAAACGGTGGTACCACCAACAATATGGCTCTGTACGAGACCCAACGAGGCCTGTGGTCAACGAGCATGGCCTCCGGGCTTTTTTACTTCGACTACGAAACTCAAGAGCCCTCTGTTTGGCCCATCGCAAATTCCGATGAAGACCAACTGGCCATCTGCATGATTATTGACGTGCAGGACCGATTGTGGGTGACCTCTACCTCCGGAGTTTCGGTAGTGCGGGGACTGCTCGACAGCATTACTGTTTTGCCTGCGGTCGGGCTCCCGGAAAGTGACTATTGGCAAAACGAGGCTTCTAAACTACCCAATGGAAACCTGGTGCTGCACCTCAACTGATACAAAGGGAATCCATTCACCGCCCGACCAACGGCATTCGCCCCGAAGTCAATGGTACATCGATGGATATGAGGTGAACTACTCCGTTTCGCCTCCACCCACCTCATCGTGGAAGCTCAACCTGCAAAAATCGCGTGAAAGTGATCCACTCAGATCGCGTGAAAGTGATCCACCTGTTCATAACTTTTCTTCATAAGGATCGTCGGGGTTTAGCTTCGTAGGAAAACCTACACGCTACGGCCGAATAAACCGATAGATATGCACAAGTTACGACTTCT
>JAGWBA010000089.1 GCA_021296215.1 Flavobacteriales bacterium | reverse complement strand
TCGGCTAACCAGCTTGCGGCTTGCTAACAGGCTTCACCAACTCGCCTGCAAGGGACTCCCTCCCCCTGGAAAATCAGGTGCATTTAATACCCGTTGCCCATGCCGGGCACACACAAAAAAGCCGCCCCGAAAGATCGAAGCGGCTTTGCTAATGGTGTTAGTGTGACACTACTCTTTTTTCATCTTTTTTGAGATGGTATCGACCATCACGGGAGTTGCGATGCACACCGATGAGTATGTACCTACGACAACACCAACAACCAAGGCGAACATGAATCCGCGAATGGTTTCACCTCCGAAGAAGAAGATGACCAATAATACGAAGAGCGTGGTCAACGAGGTGTTCACCGTTCTACTCAAAGTACTGTTCAATGCTTGGTTCACGTTGTCGTCGAAATCACGTTTTGGGTGTACGTTCAAATACTCACGGATACGGTCAAATACGACCACGGTATCGTTCAGTGAGTATCCGATCACCGTCAACAATGCAGCGATGAAGGCCTGGTCGATCTCCAAGCTAAACGGTACGATTCCGTATAGCAACGAGAAGAGCGACAGCACCAACAATACATCGTGGAATACCGCAACAACGGCACCCAGCGAGAACTGCCAGCGACGAAAACGGATCAAGATGTACAAGAAGATCACAACGAGGGAGAGCAAGATACTCCGCACGGCCGAGGTACGAATATCGTCGGCGATGGTTGGACCTACTTGTGAGCTCGACATGAGACCGTACTGCTTATCGTCTGAATCATTGAAGAACTCGTCGCGAGTGATCTCCGTTTGGAAGTACGATTGAACACCTGCCCACAGTTTATCTTCGATGTCAGAATCTACTTCAACACCTTTATCATCGATACGGTATTTAGTGGTGATACGTACCTGGTTGCTTCCTCCAAAGGTCTTCACTTCAGGTCGAACGGCGGGACCGTCTTCCACAACGAAGGTTTGAGACAAGCTTTCGGTAATATCGGTCGTGTTCACGGGCTGATCAAAACGAACTTGATAGGTACGACCTCCTGAGAAATCCACACCTTGGTTAAGTCCGCGCGTGAACAAGGATACGAGTCCGATCAGGATCACAACACCACTGATGATGTAGTACATGCGGCGTTTCTGCAAAAAAGGAATAGCGAGACCTTTGAATGCGCCTTCAGTAAGTTTCGTTGAGAACTTGATATCGCGTTTCTGTGACAACAAACGCTCGTAGATCAAACGCGTCAAGAAGATCGCCGAGAATAACGAAGTCAAGATACCGATGATCAACGTTGACGCAAATCCACGGATGGGACCGGTACCGAATACGAACAGGATGATACCCGTAAGCAAGGTGGTAAAGTTAGCATCGATAATTGAGCTGAAGGCGTTCTTGTATCCATCGTTGATAGCCAAACGCAATCCTTTTCCGGAGGCGGTCTCTTCTCGAATGCGCTCATAGATAAGTACGTTCGCATCCACGGCCATACCGATGGTCAATACGATACCCGCGATCCCTGGAAGGGTCAGCACGGCTTGTACCGAGGCAAGTACTCCGAAGATGAAGAACATGTTGGCCAACAAAGCCAAATTCGAAACTAATCCGGCCGTGCTGTAATAGAATATCATGTAAAGGAGCACCACTCCAAGTGCGATCAAGAAAGAGATCAACCCTGCGTTGATGGCTTCGTGACCGAGTGAAGGTCCTACCACATCCGCTTGGATGATACGAGCCGGTGCGGGGAGTTTACCCGCTTTCAAGATATTCGCAAGGTCTTTCGCCTCTTTTACCGAAAAGGATCCGGCGATCTGTGTAGATCCGTTTTTAATCTCTTCGTTTACGTTCGGATAGCTGTACACATAGCTATCGAGTACTACTGCTACCGAGCGACCAACGTTATCGCCGGTCATACGCGCCCAGATGTTAGTGCCTTGGTTGTTCATGCTCATCGAAACCGAAGGGCGTCCGAGTTCGTCGTAGTCCTGACGGGCGTCGATGATCACATCACCTTGGAGGTAAGCCTCGTTATCTCGGTTACCTGAGATAGCGATCAAACGCATGAAGTTCTCGTCTGAATTACTTTCTGTCTTTGCCTCCCAAAGGAACTTCATGTAGCGCATATTCGGAGGCAACAACTCGCGTACTTGTTTGCGGTTGAGGTAATCAACCACTTTCGCAGTGTCCTTAATGGCTACGAATCCGATGACCGGACCGGTACCAGCTTGGTTGGTTTCGAAGTTGTAGTTCGGCAAAAGAATATCGAACAGAGGGTTCCAGGCGGCCGTCGGGTCAACGGTCGAATCGGCCGCTGCACTTCCACCTCCGGCCGCGAGGCCGAGAGAATCAGCACCCATGGAATCGCTCAAAGAGTCAATTCCGGAAGTCGTAGACTCCAAAGTATCGTCGATTCCGAAAGACTCCATATCGAGTCCGGCGTCGGCTGCCTCGTTGCTCTCGGCTTCGGCATCTGCCATAGCCTCGGCTTGTTGAACAGAGGCTGGACGTTCTACCAAGTCCTTGAGGCGCTCGTTAGCGGCATTCAAGAAAGGAATGACGTCGGTATTCTCGTGTGTTTCCCAGAATCCGAGCTCTGCAGTAGACTGCAAGAGGCGCTTTACACGCTCCGGTTCTTTTACACCTGGAAGTTCGACCAAGATGCGGCCGGTGCCTTCGAGGCGTTGAATGTTAGGTTGAGCCACACCCAATTTATCGATACGTGCACGGAGAACGGTGAAAGCACGCTCGATGGCGCCTTCGGCCCCTGAGCGCAATACGCGTATCACTTCCTCGTCGCTGCTATCGAAATTCACCTTCTCCTTAAGGTGGCGATTTCCGAAGATCGAAGGATCGGCCAAGCGTATATCGCTATTTTGTTCGCTGCGGATGCGCTGGAATTCCTGATAGAAAAGCGTGATGTAATCGTCTTGGCTATCGCGCTGACGTTGATTTGTGGCATCGATGGCCTGATTGAAGATCGGATTCTTAGAGTTGTTCGAAAGCGAACGAAGGATATCGTTCACAGAAACCTCAAGAATGACGTTCATCCCACCTTTCAAGTCGAGACCCAAATTGAGCTCTCTTGACTTTACCTCGTTGTAGGTATACTCGCGGACCAGCAGGTCGTAAACCGGCTGAGGCCCCATTGAGTCGAGGTAACTTTGATACAAGGCGGGATCACCATTCGCGTACTCCTTCGCATCTTTTTCCACACTTCTTACGATCCACGTAAAGCTCAGCTGATACAAGCAGATCAGCGCAAAGAGAATCGCAAACAAGCGGATGGCTCCTTTGTTTTGCATTTGAGTTAGATAATGTTAGCCTGAATTAATTCGGCCGCAAATATAGAGGAATGGTGCCATATTAACAACCAACTTATAGCGGTGTGCTTTACGTATATTTGTAGGTAGATTCAGATTTCCTTGTCACATGAAACGGATTCTTCTCATAGCTGTATTTTACTTGCCTTTTTCGGTCGCAGCCCAAACGGTAGCCTTTCAATTTCAGGACACTATCGGCGTTTTCGATGGCAGCGATGAATTGACCATGGCCTGGGCGGGCGGAGTCAATTCAACCCAGTGGTCGCATGTTGAGTTGAATTTCGACGGGCGGATGGACCTCATCGTTTTTGATCGAATGGGTCGTCGATTCTTGCCATTCGAAAACATCGACGAGGGTGGACAAGTCACTTACAGGTATGCGCCTCAGTACATTCCGAAGCTTCCGGTAGTACGAAATTGGGTCGTTTTCCGGGATTACAATGGCGACGGTAAAATGGACATTTGGGCGCACACGAATGCCGGTATTGCGGTGTATAAAAATGAGAGCACGGTATCGAACGGGCTTAAGTTCACCTATGTACTCAATACACCACAGCTGTACACCGATTATGGCACCGGGATCCCGGTGAATCTATACGTAGCTTCGACCGACATTCCCGGCATTGACGATATCGATGGCGATGGCGATCTCGACGTGGTCACCTTTTCGATCTTGGGTACTTCGGTAGAATACCATATTTGTCTTTCACAAGAATTGTACGGTCACAGCGATTCGCTCGTCTACGAGCTGGGCGACGATTGTTGGGGTGGATTCAAGGAAAGTTTCTTGAACAACGATGTCTTTTTGGACACCTGCGGAAGCAATTTTAATCCTGCCGGGGATGCAAACCGCCCGCGGCACGCCGGTAGTTCCATTGCTATTCGAGACCTCAACGGCAACGGGAATATGGACTGCGTTCTGGGAGACATCACCTTCAGTAACGGCAACTTGCTGACGAATACAGGAACACCGTCCGATGCATTCATGAGTGCTCAAGACCCCTTATTTCCTAGCTATGATGTTCCGGTCGACATAGAGCTATTCCCAGGATTCCACTGGGTCGATATCGATCGCGATGGGGCTCGTGACATGATCGTTTCTCCCAACGCCGACGGTGGAGCGGTGAACACCCATAGTGTTTGGTATTACCGTAACATCGGCACCGAACAAGCTCCTCAATTCGAATTTCAACAAGATGACCTCTTTCAAGACGAAATGATCGAAGTCGGAGAAGGCGCTTTCCCGAAATTCGCGGACCTCAACGGTGACGGATTAACGGATCTCTTGATCGGGAACTTTGGCACCATGAACAGCGGAACAATTTCGAAACCAAGGTTGGCCTTGTTCTTGAATACCGGTACGGCTACACAACCTGAATTCACGTTGCAGAGTATGGATTTCGGAGGACTTTCAGGCCTCCCCTTCCCCACCAGTTTGATTCCGGCCTTAGGCGACCTCGACGGTGACGGTGATGTGGATATGATCGTAGGTGATGGAAGCGGAAACATTCACCACTTCAACAATACCGCCGGATCCGGAAACCTCGCGAACTTCGTACTCGCAAATGCCAACCTAGGAGGCATTGACGTGGGAAATACTGCTGCCCCCGAGCTGGCCGATTTGGACCGCGATGGGGATTCGGATCTACTGATCGGACATTCCACGGGCCGAGTCAAATACTACGAGAATACCGGTTCAGCGACGAGCTTTCAGTTCACTTTGGCGACCGACACATTGGGCGGTATCGATATGAGTACTCTATGGTACTTCCTCGGTTACGCCTATCCGTCGGTGCACGATAACAATGGAGAATGGGAACTCTATATTGGTGGTGCTCCGGGAAATGTGTCGCACTTCACTGATATCGAGAATAACCTTGCCGGTAACTTTGCTGAAGCGGATACGGCCTGCGTTGGGCTTTATCGCCCCTCGCGCCCCTCTCCGGCCATGGCGGACCTCAACAACGATGGCTATATCGACATCGTTCTGGGCAATTACTCGGGTGGCGTTCAACTGTACATGGGAATTGATCCGGCCGATATTTCGCTTCCGGAGCCAGAAGTTCAAAACTCGCTCACCCTGTACCCGAATCCGGCCGCGAATTCGATCTTCATCGAAGGCCTCGAGGATGGTATTCATACCGAAATCGAGATCCTTGACCTCCACGGCCGTCGTGCTTTACGGGACACCTATAATGTATCTTTTGACGTTAGCGCCCTCTCGGGCGGATACTATCTGTTACGCGTTGAACAGGGCTCGTTGCGGGAGATTCATCGACTCGTCATCAACAGATGATCGAAAGGCGCAGCATCCTGTTTATTGACGGATACTGCAACTTGTGCAGCGGTGCGGTACAATTCATTTTACCCCGCGACCAACATGGTCGTTTTCACCTGGCTCCGCTGAGCGGCACTACCGCCGATGAGCTCTTGAAAGAGCATCCTCTTGAAAACCAACCCGACAGCCTCTTGCTGTGGGAAGAAGGGGCTTGGCATACGAAGTCAACGGCCGCCTTACGCGTGGCCAGGAAATTACGCGGATGGAAATGGGCTTGGTCGCTTCGATACATTCCCAGGTTCATTCGCGATGGTATGTACGACTTGGTGGCCCGTTCTAGGTTTACTTTGTGGGGCAAGCGCGATTCGTGCTACTTGCCACGGCCCGAATGGACCTCTCGGTTTTTGCCGTGATCCCTATGAGCATCGCAAAAAAAAGCTTTGGCACCTACGGGGAAGGATCTTTCTTTTGACCCAATTGTGGCCCTAAAGGACACTTTAAGGCCTCGGGCTTTCGCACCTTTTCTGTGCGGGGTTTCCTAGGCCCTTGGGGCCAGCGTGAGGCACCTTCAACGACAATTGGCCCTCGGGGTCAATGATCGCCGGAACGACAACGATTGGCCCTAAGGGCTAGGTAAGGGCATTCGTCAATTTCGCATTGACCCTAAAGGACACTTTAAGGCCTCGGGCTTTCGCACCTTTTCTGCGCGGGGTTTCCTGGCCCTTGGGGCCAGCGTGAGGCACCTTCGACGACAATTAACCCTCGGGGTCACTCCGAAAAAGTGTTACAACCGCGACCCAAAGCTTCCTCACGAAGTGCCCTGCAGTTCGGATAACTGCGTGCATTGCCGATAGCCAACAAAAAAACCCGCCAATGGCGGGGCTCTGTGCATCGTGCCGTAGGCGCAAATATTAAATATCCATATCGTCGAGGACCTTCATTACGTCGCGAACGTGATTGGCCGACTCATCCAACAAGGCGTGCTCATCGGCATTGAGGTCGAGTTCGATGATCTTTTCGATACCGTTTTTACCGAGGATCACGGGTACCCCGAGGTAAATTCCGTCCATTCCGTACTCTCCGTTGAGCAAGGCACAGACCGGGAATACCCGGCGCTGGTCGCGCACAATGGCCTCTACCATTTGAGCGGCAGCAGCACCCGGTGCGTACCAGGCTGAAGTACCAAGCAACTTAACGATCTCGCCTCCACCGACTTTGGTACGGTCAACGATGGCGTTTAATTTTTCTTCGCTAATGAGCTCCGTTACCGGAATTCCACCGACCGTGGTGTAGCGAGGAAGCGGCACCATGGTGTCTCCGTGACCTCCCATGAGTACGGCCTGAATATCTTTTGGCGATACGTTCAATTCGAGAGCCAAGAAGCTGCGGTAGCGCGCTGTATCGAGGATTCCAGCCATACCGAACACCTTGCTACTGTCAACCCTGGCGGTCAAGTAGGCTTGGTAGGTCATGACGTCGAGTGGGTTCGATACCACCACGATCTTCGCGTTAGGCGAGTATTTGATTACGTTTTCGGTTACCGATTTTACAATTCCCGCATTGGTGGCGATCAAGTCGTCGCGACTCATCCCCGGTTTCCGAGGAAGCCCCGAGGTAATAACAACTACTTCTGAATCAGCGGTCTTTGAATAATCGTTCGTGGAACCCACGGTACGCGAATCGTACAGATTGATCGGGGACGTTTCCCACATATCTAGAGCCTTTCCTTCGGCAATGCCTTCTTTGATATCGACGAGTACGATCTCGTTGGCGATTTCTTTGTGTGCAAGCACATCGGCGCATGTAGCTCCTACGTTTCCGGCACCTACTACGGTAACTTTCATGTGATTATGATTTTTTATTAGGCTTAAGACCAGAAGATTATTTACTAACGATTAAATATAGGTCTTGAAATTGAATCCCCCTCTTTAACGGGAA
>JAGWBA010000088.1 GCA_021296215.1 Flavobacteriales bacterium | reverse complement strand
ATTTTGTAATCGCTGAGTTTGCTATATTTTACAGGCATTACAGAACAAATCTATCCAATTGTTCCGGTCTTATGCCTTATTTATTTACGATCGGTGGGGAGGTTTGATCTTTGAGTCGACCGATCCACAGATTGGATGGGACGGCACATTCGATGGAGAAGAATTGCCTATGGGCATTTACCCATGCTCAATTGAGTACACCTTTGACGGTCAGGTGTTTAGAAAGGCAGGGGCGCTTACGCTGATTCGCTGATGAATTCGTATCTTTGTGTGCAATTTAATCAATTGCGGCTCCATCATGTCTTTACTGAATTCAAACAACTTTATAGGCGAAGGACTTACCTACGACGATGTGTTGTTGGTACCGAACTACTCTGAAGTTCTTCCGCGCGAGGTGCAGATCAGCACCAAGTTCACGAGAAGTATCAATCTGAATATTCCGATCGTATCGGCAGCGATGGATACGGTTACCGAATCGCAAATGGCCATCGCTATGGCTCGTGAAGGTGGAATTGGTGTGTTGCACAAGAACATGACCATCGAGGATCAAGCCCGTGAGGTGAAAAAGGTTAAACGTGCAGAAAGCGGAATGATCTTGGGCCCCGTAACGTTGGGTGCGGATGCATTGGTGATCGACGCCAAGAACATGATGCGCGAATACAGCATTGGTGGGATTCCGGTCGTAGACGACGAGTTGAAGCTCGTAGGAATCGTGACGAACCGCGACCTGCGTTTCGAAAAGAACGATTCGCGTCCCGTTGCCGAAGTCATGACCAGTCGGGGATTGGTAACTACCACTGAAAACACCTCACTCGAACAGGCTGAAGGGATCTTACAGGAGCACAAGATCGAAAAGCTTCCCGTGGTTAATAAGGAGGGTAAGCTTACCGGGCTTATCACGTATAAAGACATTATCAAGCAAAAAGACCAACCCAATTCAAGTAAAGACGAATTTGGAAGGTTGCGTGTAGCCGCCGGTGTTGGAGTTACCGGGGATGTGCCGGACCGAGTTCAGGCTTTGGTTAACAATAATGTCGATGCCGTAGTCGTGGACACAGCTCACGGGCATACCAAAGGCGTAATGCTCGTTGTTAAAGAGATCAAAAAGGCTTTTTCGGACCTCGATATCGTCGTGGGTAATATAGCCACTGCTGACGCCGCGAAGTTCTTGGTCGACGCTGGGGCAGATGCTGTCAAAGTGGGAATTGGTCCGGGATCCATTTGTACTACCCGCGTAGTTGCGGGAGTCGGTGTACCTCAATTGACTGCGGTGAACACCGTAGCTACCGCCATCAAAGGAAGCGGTGTACCCGTGATCGCCGACGGAGGAATTCGCTACACAGGTGATATCGTAAAGGCACTGGCCGGTGGCGCTCATACGGTAATGCTTGGGTCTCTGTTGGCAGGAACCGAAGAGTCACCTGGCGAAACCGTCATCTACGAAGGACGTCGATTCAAAACCTATCGAGGAATGGGCTCTGTGGACGCAATGAGTGCCGGGTCGAAAGATCGCTACTTCCAGGACGCGGAAGACGACATTAAAAAATTAGTTCCAGAAGGAATCGTTGGCCGTGTGCCTTATAAAGGTTCTTTGAACGAAGTGATGTATCAATTCGTCGGAGGACTTCGTGCCGGAATGGGTTATAGCGGGGCTAAAGACCTCGAGACCCTTCGCGAAACGGTCAAATTCGTTAAGATCACCGCTGCAGGTGTACAGGAAAGTCATCCACACAATGTAGCTATCACACGCGAAGCACCTAATTACAGTCGTTAAACCTTAAACAAATACAAGAAAGAAGATGAAGCAACTCGTTGCACTAGTATTGATTTTTGTCGTCGGAACCTCGTTTGCACAAAACGATTCGTTGTTAATGATCTTGGAAGGAGACAGTATATACCTCTCTGAATTCGAGTACGTATTCAACAAGAATAGGAATACACCTACCGCAGAAATTAAGACTCCAGAAGAATACCTCGACCTATTCATCAATTTCAAACTTAAGGTGAAGGCGGCCGAGGATGCGGGCTTGGATACTATGCCCCGTTTTCAGCGCGAGCTTCGTGGATACCGCAAGGATCTCGCAAGGCCTTACCTGAACGATGCCGAAGTAACGGAGGCTCTGGTGGACGAGGCATTTGATCGCCTTCAAACCGAGGTGCGTGCACGACACATCCTTTTTAGTGTGGAAGAAAACGCATCTCCGGCCGATACACTACGAGTGTACAATCAGGCCGTAGAGATTCGCAAAAGAATTTTAGCGGGTACCGATTTTGAGGAAATGGCACATCGATACAGCCAGGATTCATCAGTAACAGACAATATGGGTGACCTAGGTTATTTCACCGCCTTGTACATGATCTATCC
The DNA here is from genome assembly GCA_021296215.1 of Flavobacteriales bacterium. NCBI lineage: Bacteria > Pseudomonadati > Bacteroidota > Flavobacteriia > Flavobacteriales > Flavobacteriales bacterium. Next base: position 5,179 of record JAGWBA010000088.1, on the reverse strand, counting down.
ATTTGAGACTGCCGCTTACAGCACGGAAGTTGGCGAAGTGAGCATGCCGGTTCGTACGCGTTTCGGGTATCACTTGATCGAAGTTACCGGGCGTCGCCCGGCTCGTGGACAGCGCAAAGTAGCCCACATCCTCATCAAAGTTGAAGAAGGAGCGGATTCTGCAACATGGAGCAGTGCCATGAGCAAAGCTCATGAGGTGTATCAAAAAGCGCAGGAAGGGGAGAACTTCGGCAATTTGGCCATGCAGTATTCAGACGATAAAAGCACTGTGAGTGTAGGAGGAGAGCTCCGTTGGTTCGGTTCAGGTGTGATGGTTGAAGAATTTGAAGAAGGTGCTTTCGCGTTGGACACCATAGGGCAAGTAAGTAGACCCATCAAGACTCAGTTCGGCTACCACTTGATCAAACTCCTCGATATCAAAGGACCACCAAGCCGAGAGGAAGATGAGTTCGAAGTACGTCGTAAGATCAATGGAGACATGCGTGCGCAAAAGAGCCAGGATGTCGTAATCGACCGCCTTAAGGAAGAGTATGATCCGGTTGTGAACGCAAAGAACCTGAAAGTATTCGACAAGTTGGTAGATCAATCGTTTTATCGCCAGTCTTGGCAACCCGAAACCATGGACGGATATACTCGTCCGGTGCTGACCTTTGGAGATACAGTGATCGTACAAATGCACTTTGCACAGTACCTAGGAAAGTACCAGTATGCGAACAGCATCAACCAAGACAAGGAGGCCATGCTCAAGGAGGCCTTCGATCAGTTCGTTGATAAGGCCTTATTGGCTTATGAGGATAACCACCTCGAAGAAAAGTATCCGGATTTCCGCCGTTTGTATAAGGAGTACCGCGATGGAATTCTACTTTTCGAGCTAATGGATGACGAAGTTTGGTCCAAGGCAGTAAAGGATACCCTTGGTTTAGAGGAGTTCTACGAGGCCAACAAGACCAACAAGACCAAGTACATGTGGCCTAAGCGCGCTCGTGTTCGCATCCATACCGCGAACGACGAAAAAGTCGCCGAGCGCATGCTCAAGTACTTGAGCAAAGGAAAAGACAGCGATTTCATTGCCGGAAAGCTCAATGCGGATAGTGAGCTTCCTTATCAAGTGGAAGACGGAGTGTACACCAGTGCCGAATTCCCTGGAGACGAAGAAGATTGGAAACTCGGATTCAGCACTATTAAGAAGACCGATAAAGGCTACCAAGTCATCGAAGTACTCGAAATCATGGAGCCCATGCCTAAAGAGCTGAGCGAGTCCAGAGGGATCATCATTTCCGATTATCAGAATCAACTCGAAGCTGAGTGGATCAAAAGCCTTCGGGCGAAATACGCTTATGAGGTTTACCCCACAGTATTGGAACAAGTCCAGTAATGTGTAAGCAATCGGTCCTCATACTAGTTTCAATAATCTCATTGGCCTTGAGCTCGTGCACGCTTTTTCAGGGTACCGATCACTCGGATGCCGTAGCGAGGGTTGGAGATGAATACCTGTTGAGGTCCGAACTGGAGTCGGTTTTGGGGGAGAACCTATCCGAGGAGGATAGCGCTTCGATCGCGTACAACTACATCTACAATTGGGCGCGAAAGAGATTGGCGCTTCAAAAGGCCGAATTGAACCTCAGTGAGAACGAAAAGGATGTGGACCGACTGGTCGAAGAGTATCGCAACAGCCTGGTTCGATCGCTGTACGAGAAAAAACTCATCGCAGAATATCTCGATACCAATATTACCGAAGCTCAGGTTAACGAGTACTACGAGCAAAACAGCGATAATTTCGAGCTGAAAGAAAATATCGTTCGCGTGGAGTACTACAAATTCGACCCCGCCACCCCGCGACTCTCTGATTTCCGCCGATGGTTCCGATCCGGCCGAGAGGCCGAAATCGAAAAACGCCAACAATTCGCGCTCGACTTCGCACAGGAGCGGTATATGAGCGACAGCATATGGATCTCGTTCATGGATCTCGTGACGCGTGTGCCGCTGCAAACCTACAATCAAGAGCAGTTTTTAAGGAGCAACGAATACGTTGAGATCGAGGATTCTACGGCGGTCTACTTCATACACTTGCTCGACTTCAAAATGACCGATAATTACTCGCCGCTCGAATACGTGCGACCCACGATTAAGAACATTATCTTGCACCAGCGCAAACTCAACCTAATAAAAGAGATGGAAAATCGTTTATACGAAGACGCGCAGAAAAGGAATGAGTTTGAGATCTACGAATAAGTTTTTATCCCTCTTGATTTTTATTGCGGCCTCAACGGCCGGAATGACACAACCGACGGGCGAGGTCATCGACCAGGTTGTAGCCGTGATCGGCGGGTATAAGGTGTTGCGATCCGATGTCGAATCGCAGTATATACAGTACGAACAGCAAGGCGTGGCCGGACCGGGCCTCAATAAATGCCAGGTCTTTGAGGATCTTATGTTCGAGAAATTGCTTTTGAACCAAGCCGAGATCGATTCCGTTGAAGTGACCGATGAGCAAGTCAAAAGCGAAATGGATCGCCGGATGTCGATGCTCGAAGCGCAGATCGGTGGAATCCAGAAGCTCGAGGAATTCTACGGACAATCGGTTGTGGAGATCAAAGAAGAAATGCGCAGTTCCATGCGGGCTCAAATGACCGCTCAGCGAATGCAACAAGAAGTGGTAGGGGAAATCGAAGTAACTCCGGCCGAGGTGCGCAGGTTCTTTAGGGACATTCCGCACGATAGCCTGCCTTTGATCAATTCGGAGGTCGAAGTCGCACAGATCGTGAAGTTCCCGGAGGTTCGCGAAGAAGCTAAGACCGCTGCGATGGAAGAGTTACGCGGTATCAAGAAAAGGATCGAAGAGGGCTCCAAGTTCTCGACCATGGCCATCCTGTATTCGGAGGATCCGGGTTCCTCAAAGAACGGTGGACTTTACGAAGGGGTTAAGCGCGGTCAATTCGTCAAAGAATTCGAGGGAGTGGCTTTCGCACTTCAACCGGGTGAAATCAGTGATGTATTTGAAACGCAATTCGGATATCACATTTGTCAGCTCGAGGCCAAAAGAGGTCAGGAGATCGATGTGCGCCATATCCTCATCGTTCCGAAGATCACACCCGACGATTTGCAGGAAGCTCAGAACTTTTTGGATAGCCTGAAGTTGATCATAAGCGACGGTATTTTGACCTTCGAAGAAGCTGCCATGGAGTACTCGGACGATAAGAATACCCGAAACAACGGAGGTATCATGGTGAATCCGGCAACTGCCGATACTAAGTTCGAGATCTCCGAGCTGGATCGCTCGGTTTACTTTACCATTGAAGAAGTAAACGTAGGGGAGATCGCCGGCCCAATTAACTACCAAACGCCCAACGGACAACAGGGCTTTCGGTTAGTGAGGCTTATTAGCCGTTCTCAACCACACCGCGCCAACCTCAAAGACGATTATCAACGTCTGCAGATGATGGCGAAACAGAAAAAACAGCAGGATATCACAAGTGAATGGGTCGAAGATCGATTGAACGATACCTACATTCGCGTGATGCCAAACAGTTATGAATGCAACTTCCAGTACAACTGGAAAAAGAACGATCTATAAGGATGTCGAATCACTCGGATGTCGCAGCGGTAGACGCTTTGGTCGGCCAGTATGCCGCCCTTAAAAAGGAAATAGGAAAAGTAATCGTAGGGCAAGAAGACGTGGTCCGCGATGTGATCATCAGCATTTTCAGCAAGGGACACTGTCTCTTGGTGGGTGTTCCCGGTCTGGCGAAAACCTTACTAGTCAATACCATTGCTGAAGCATTGGGGCTTTCATTCAACAGAATTCAGTTTACCCCGGATTTGATGCCGAGCGATATCATCGGTAGCGAGATCCTCGGTGAGGATCGCCATTTTAAGTTCGTTAAAGGGCCCCTGTTCGCCAACATCATTTTGGCCGATGAGATCAACCGGACTCCACCAAAAACACAGTCCGCGCTCCTCGAAGCTATGCAAGAGAAGGCCGTGACCGCAGGCGGTCATCGATACGCGTTGCAGGAACCATTCTTTGTATTGGCCACCCAAAACCCGATAGAGCAGGAGGGAACCTATCCATTGCCCGAGGCTCAGCTCGACCGATTCATGTTCAATATTAAAGTCGTTTATCCGAGCTTCGCCGAAGAGGTTCAAATCGTCAAGAATACCACAAGCGACTACAAAGCTGAGGTTGGGCATGTTCTTTCTTCAGAAGATATCCTTAAGATCCAAGATTTGATTCGCCGAATCCCCGTGAGTGACAATGTGCTTGAATATGCCGTTAAACTCGCTAGTAGTACACGTCCCGACGAGGATACGGCCCCGGAAATGATCAAGAAATACCTCAGCTGGGGCGCTGGTCCGCGCGCTTCTCAAAACCTGATCTTGGGAGCAAAAGCACACGCCGCCATTCATGGAAAGTACGCCCCCGACCAGGAAGATGTAAGAGCAGCGGCATTTGCGATTCTACGCCATAGGATCGTGAAGAACTACAAGGCCGAAGCCGAGGGTATTACCGAAGAGCAGATCATTACTTCGCTCTTCTGATAAATCTCATAGTTTAGACTTAACAGGCGCAGTTCCTTTGTCATCATGGAACAGAACCTGCACGAACGATTAAAGGCCCGTTATTACGAGCATCCGGTTATTTGGCCCTTGCTGAAGAAGATGCAAGAGCTGAATAATCGCGCACAGTATCGATGGTATTACCGAAGGCCGGGACACCAGAACCGAGTTTCGGTACGCGAGATCAATATAGAGTTCAATAGTGCTTGCAACCTGCGCTGTAAGTTCTGCGCCTTGGATCATACCAGCCCAAACAAAGTATGTCGCCATTGATCTTGAGAAGGTTTCTCGACCAGTTCCTTTCAGATACTAGATTCCATAGTGTCGAAAAGCTTCAGCTGTACAACGGGGGAGAAACACTCTTACACCCTAAGCGCATAGATATGTTGCGCATTATAAAGGAGTATCGTCTATTGGCTGAGGCCGAGGGAATTCCATTTCCGAAGGTTTCCATGCTCACGAACGGAATGCTTCTCCGCGAGAGTTTAACCCGGTAGACCCCATAATCAGTACGTTCTGGGCTTGGGTGATGTAGTGTCCAGTAGAGAGGCGCTGCACAATGGTTCTATCAAGCCCGCGTTCGGGATGGTAGTCGAGCTGCTCCAGTGAGGCGCTGTAGCGG
>JAGWBA010000087.1 GCA_021296215.1 Flavobacteriales bacterium | reverse complement strand
TTCTGCGTAACGCAAAATCTCGAGCTTCTTCTCCTTGGTAAACGTTCTTCTCTTTGACATAATCTTCTAAATTTAAGTCCCCTAAACTGTTTTAGAAAATCTGTCCAGCCCTTTAAGGGGCTAATACATGAAAGCTTTATCAAGCTCTCGAAGTGGAATATCCTTACGACAATATTTGCTGCGGATGAAGCGATCGAGATGGCAATAGATTGTTTTGTATTTCTTCAATGTCGAGAGCCCAATACTACTACCTTCAGAATTTTGGTGAAACTCAATAAACGCCTGAAATTCGGTTAGGAAGAATATCGTTGACCCCTCAATCCCGCAAAGGACGTTTTTCAACCTCCTTAGCGAATAGTCATTATCGTAGTTCAGGCGATCGTATTCATTTTGAATTTTAGCTTTAAGCCGATTCAATTTCACCAAAGCTTGCCTTGCAAATAGATCGTGCCCAATTATTGACTGCCTTTTTTGTGACGGGTTTTTTTCAAGAACTACCAATCCTGTAGAAAAGGCTTCACGTTTTCCATCGATCAATCGGCAGTATAAACTGAGTTCTCCAGACTTTGTTGTGCGGGTGTAAAAATGTGTTTTCCTGTCGCTAACTATTTATATTTCACAAAGTTATGGCGACACTCGAGTGTCTGAAAATGCAAAAAAGCGCAGTTGGGTACAAAACAACGCACTGATTGATCCCAGTGTAACCGGCACGGTTTACTGTAACCAAAATGGTAACCAATTTTATGCGTTGAAATGATTTGACTTGCACCCAAATAAAACGCAAAAGTCTGGAAACCAGATAGGTTGCCAGACTTTGCTTTGGATTGCTTCAAATAAAGTGGTCCCAGCAGGGCTTGAACCTGCGACCCACAGATTATGAGTCTGTTGCTCTAACCAACTGAGCTATAGGACCATGCTCTTTTCAGAGTGGTGCAAAGTTAAGAACCTTCTTCGATTTTGTAGTAATAATGTAACCGTCAAGGCTGAATTAGCTCGGACAAAAGGTCGCCCAAACCGCTGTATTCGTGTCCGTGGGTGGTGTGCAACTTACCGTAGTAGCCCAATCCGTTCACCAGTGTTTGGAATCCTTTATAGATTCGCTCGGTTCGCAAACGCGCGTCCGATTCGATCTCGATCACCAGTATTTCCTCACCTTTCGACAAGGCACTGTTGGTCTTGGAAATCCCTTGTGGGGTTATGTAATTGATCGAGTCCGGCGCATTCGAAATGGTTCCGTCCGCCTCCGCACTGTACATGATCAAGTTCTCGTTCTGCGCCAGTACAGTATATTGCTGCTCCGTTTTGCGGTCCTGAATGCCGATGGTGTCAAAGTCAAAGGCCCCGGTTTCTTTATCGACGAATTCGGTCACAACGCCATGAGTTACCAAACGAGCACTCAGTTGGTTTAAATCCGCTTTATACTGATCGACCAAAGTTTGATTCTTGGTCGTGATCCCTTCCAAGAACGCCCCCATGGCCAATGAACGAGTCACCGTATGCCGTACGCATTCGTCGGCCAGTTCTTTCGCCGGCCACAAACACAGCTATAAGCTCACCGAATTCCCAAACTGTGGGGTGCCCGTTACCGGGCGCAACAACTCATCGAGCATCTCGGGCGTGCCCGTATTCACGTGCATGAAATCACCCTTGTCGTTGGTCACGAAGGCCGGACAAAAAGGGTTGCTGCTGTTGGCAAAAGCCGACAATTGCAAGGCCGGAACAGCACGTCCGCCCCCGTCGCCATAGAATACCGGAATGCCGTACTTGGCCGCGGCCACCATCGGGGCCAGGGTATTTTCCGGACAGGTCTCGATCGGAAAGATCAGCGAAACAGGGTCGTGCTCATTTGCCTTGAGCCACTGCGCGGCCTGATCAATGGCTTTGAAAATGGCATCGTACTGATCGCTCTCAATGGCGCTGATGGCGCCGAAATGCTCGCTCGTGGCGAGCTCTACTCTTTTTCCATCGGTCAGCTGCATGATCAGCTGTGCAAATGCAGTACCCGTGGTCTTAGCACCACCACCGCCACTGCCCAAAAAGGCCGTTCCGTTAACGATCCAATTGAGTTCTTTTTCCTTGAGGAACATAAGCGCCGAGATTTATTAGTAATATTAAACTAACCCCAGTTATCCTCCTAATTATGAGTAAATCCAAAGCACACCCCATTAAAAACGCCCTCGCGCCGTGGACCTCCAAATGATCCGAGCTCGAACCCCACGTAAAAACTGGTGACATCCTCCTCATGCACGGGAAATTCCCGAGCAGCAACCTGATAGAGATCATCGAAGGCAGTAAATGGTCGCATTCCGGTATGATCGTCCGTTCTAAGGACATTGGCCTAACCGGTAGCAACATCCCCGAACTGCTGTTCCGGGAATCGAACGACCTCACCAACTTGCCGGATCTTATTCTCAATAAAACCAAGACCGGCCCCATGATCGTCGATCTCAACAAGCGATTGACCACCAACTTGGCCACGGGATCCGATGTCGAATTCGCCCTGGTGCAACTACACGTCGAGCGTACCCAAAAGATGTTCGACGCCATTAAGAATTATATTCCGGTCGTGCACGACGCGGTATTCCCGTCCATGATCGATATGGGCATAGAAATGGCCACCGGCCGCTACTACCATCGCTTTTCGGGCATGGGCAAGATCTACTGCGCCGAACTCGTGGCCGGGCAACTCATTCAAATGGGCTTGCTTACCGACCACTACCCTATGAACGCCTACGAACCCAAGGACTTCAGCCACAAAGGCACCATCGGACTACTCGATCGCGCCTGGTTGCAACCCGAGATCCAGTTCGAGTTGGCTTAAGACCCCCATTCATTGCGCGCTATAGTCTTCATTTTATACTTGTTCTTCGCTGCGCCTATTTGGGCCTCGCGGCCCGATGTGCCCGTAGCCGAGGGTCGCGCAGACTTGAGCGGTGTCACAGAAGACGAGTGGCCCGTGCGGCTCTCCGGCACCTGGTATTGTCGGTGGAAAGAGTTTGGCGATCCGGCCGAATTCAACACCTCTGCCGATACACTCCAAGTGCCGGGATCATGGGCGCCTTACACGGGCTCAGGCGATTTGCTCCCACGCCATGTCGGATACGCCACCTACCAGGTGAAAGACCTGCTTCTGGCCGTAGGCCGATATGCACTTAAACTACCGACCATACATTCGGCCTTTGACCTCTATGTTAACGGCGAACGCATTTATTCGTCGGGTCGCATCGATACGTCGGAGGCGATGGAGCCCTGCGTATTGTCCGATGTGGTGAGGTTTTCGACCTATTCATCAGGGGCGGTGCTGCTGACTTTTCGCGTATCCAATTACGCCTATGCCACGGACGCGCGGTGTTCTTTTCAGCGTTCTTGGTTGGAATCCTCCTGATCATGGGATTCTACTATTTCGGCATTTGGCTTTATAGGCTCGATGATAAAGGGCCGCTGTATTTTGCCTTGATGTGCTTTGGGTGGGGACTCCGTGAGCTGCTTGGTCCCGAAACCCTCATGTTCAAGCTGTTTCCGGGCTTTCCGTATGCGATCGGATTACGCATTCTCTACGTGCTTTTCCCCTTCATTTTACTGATGTTCCTGCGCTTTATCGATGATTTTTTCCCCGGTAAGGTGAAACGATGGCTTATTCAGTTGACTTCGGTCGTGCTCGTTCTCGATGCCCTTTTTATCGCCTTATCGCCCACCCAAGTTTTTTCGAGCAACTTACTGGTGATTCTGCCCTTGGCGCTGGTGATTCACACCTACGCCCTGTATGTACTCATATTGGGCGTTCGCGCTCGGCGGACGGGTAGTGTGCTGTTTTTGTTCGGGATGATCGTCATGGGTTTCTGTTTCGTGAACGACTTGCTGGTCGATCTGAGCATTTGGCAAGGTGGGTTCATTTTCCCGATCGGTTTTGCCGTATCTATTCTGTATCAGTCGTTGGTCCCGGCCATTCGGTTCTCGAAATCGTTCGACGATGTGGAGCGACTCAATGCCAGGCTCGTCACGGTCGGTAACGCACAGTCGCGCTTTGTGCCCACCGAGTTTTTGCAGTTATTGGGTACGCCCGACATCACCAAGATCAAATTGGGCGATAGTCAGGAAACGAAAATGGGGGTTATGTTCGCCGACCTGCGCAATTTTTCGACCATCGCCGAGGGTAAAACGGCCAGCGACACGTTTCGCCCGGTCAATAGCGTACTCAGCAAAAGTGCTCCGCTCATTCGCGAAAACCACGGATTTATTGACAAATACATCGGCGATGCCATCATGGCGCTGTTTTCGGTGCGCGAAAACAATATCATGAACGCAGCACTGGCCATGAAGAGGAGCATCAACGACGAAGAATCTCCCTATCGCTTCGGTATAGGCCTGCACTATGGCGAAATGATCCTCGGGGTAGTGGGCGAGTCGCAACGGATGGAGGGTACTGTGATCAGCGATGCCGTGAATACCGCGAGCAGGGTAGAGCACCTGACCAAGATATATGGCTTAAGCATCATATTCACCGAAGAGTTCAAAGCAGAGGTCGAGATCGACAAGCTCGAGTATCGCTTTCTCGACGAAACTCTGGTAAAAGGGCGTGTGGGACTGATCCGTATATACGAGCTGCTCGATGTGCAGGATCCGCACCACCGGCGCGTGGTGGAATTCCGCCAGCGATACCAGGAAGCTCTGAGTTTACGGCTATCCGGGGAGCATCAACGAGCATTGGAGCTGTTTCGCTCGTATGCTGTGGACTTCCCCGCAGACCGCGCCGTTCAAGTACAATTCGATCACATACAACGCAGTATAAATGCCGCATCTTCAATTTAATCGTAGGGTATTGCAAAGTTCCCCGAGCATCTTTTATCTTGCGTAGCGTAATTCATCATGGATGATCCGGAATATTATTTTTGATCTAGGCGGGGTTTTACTCGATATCGACTACCGCCGAACCGAGAAAGCCTTCAAAGATTTGAGCTTCGAAAACTTCGATGAAGTCTATTCTCAACTCCAACAAACCGAAACCTTCGACCTTTTCGAAACGGGCGACCTCAGCACCGAGGAATTCCGCGATGCTATTCGCGAAGCCAGCGGAAAGGGCCTCGCCGACGCCGATATCGACAAGGCCTGGAACGCCATGTTGCTCGACCTGCCGGAAAAGCACATCAACTTCCTTGATACGGTACGCGAAGATTATCGCATTGTGCTGTTGAGCAATACGAATGAATTGCACCTCGAGGCCATTTACGAGAAGTTCGGCCACGAGTATACGGAGTTCGAATACCTTTTCGAAAGTACGTACTACAGCCACCTGGTAGGGTACCGCAAGCCGGAGATCGAGATCTTCGAAGAGATCCTCGAAGACCGCGCCATGGAAGCCGACGAAACGCTGTTCATCGACGACTCGCCGCAGCACGTAGAGGGAGCCAAAGCGGCCGGACTTCACGCTTACCACTTGCAAGCCGGAACCTCCATTCTTTCGCTCGACCGGATTCTCCAAAAGTTCAAATAACTCGTACAGTAGGTGGAACCAAAGCCACCTACCATGTCGCTTTAACTGTTCGTTTTTCAGTCTCGTAAATGGCTGAGCATTCACGTTGTCGGCTACGTCCTGCAATCGATCGACGCCCTCAAGGCCATGGGCCGTAAACGAACACCCACGGCTAAATTCGTTTTCTTCGGTAAGGGCCGCTCGGGTACCACCCTGCTGGTGAGCCTCATGAACTCGCACCCCGACCTCTTTTGCGATGGCGAAACTCTAAACAAAAAAGTAGCGCGCCCTCTCGGGCGGATTCGCACCCGCGAGCGGCTATCACCTAAATCGGTATACGGATTCAAACTCCTCAGCTATCAGCTGCGCGATCTCCACGACTTCGATGACCCCAAGGCCTTTTTGCAGTCGCTCATCGACGATGGATACAAGCTCATTCACCTTCGCCGACACAACAACCTGCGCCAGGTGCTTTCGCGACTATATGTCGAACACCGCATGGCGTACCACGCAAAAAAAGGTAGCTCCACCGGTCCACTCGAAAAAATGACCCTCGACGTCGAAGACCTCAAAGTACAATTGGGCCGCTCCGCTTCGCTCGACCAATTCGAAGCCCAAGTGCTCGACGGACTCACTTACTTGCCGGTTTCGTACGAAGACGACCTCGAAGACAAGGCCAAGCACCCCGAAACCATGAGTAAGGTGTTTCATTTTCTGAAGCTCCATTACCACGAGCCCAAGGCCGGACTCAAAAAGATCACCACCAAAAAGCTCTCGGGCTTTATTGCCAATGCCGATGAAGTGGAGCAGGTGCTTCGCGGAACCGAGTACGAACGCTTTCTCGATTGATGGGCATCGCATCTAAAATAAAAAGCAACTACTGGATGCGCTCGGGCATCTACACCCTGCGCCAGCGCTTCAGCGTGATGTTCTTCGGACTGTTCGGATTCATGATCTTGGTGCGCATCCTGCCGAAGGCAGAATTCGGTGTCTATGCGCTGGTCATCAGCATCATCACTATTTTGGAAGTGTTGCGGAACGGTTTCCTGCGGAACGGACTCATACGCGCTTTGGCTCAAGCCGAAAACGAGGAACAAAAAGCGGCCATTCGAGGGAGCAGCTTAGCACTGAACTACATGTTTTCGGCCGTGCAAATGGTTTTTTTCGCCGCCGCGGCCCTGTGGCTCGAAGGTCTCCGGACCGCTCCCGGACTCGCGCAGATGTTGTATATCCAAATCATCGGGTCGCTTATTATGCCGCTGTTTTGGCATTTTGAGTACGTGGGCCAAGCGAATCGCAGCTTTCGCGGACTCTTTTGGTCGCACTTTCTAAGACGGGCCGGATTCTTCTTTTACCTCGCTTTTCTGTGGTTCTACGATGAGCCGGCCATACTGGTGCATTTGAGCTGGGCCTTGGTGGCCTTTCAATTACTCGGCGCCTTGGTGGGCTGGTACATGACCCGCATGTTTCAGCCGCTCAAAGGTCATTGGAATAAGGCCACGGCAGCTGATTTGGCAAACTACGGCAAGTACACTTTTGGCACTAATGTGAGTGCCCAGTCGCTCAAGAATGTCGACCAATGGTTCTTGGGAAGCATGGTCGGCACGGCGAGCGTTGCGGCTTACAATCCGGCCATCCGCATTTCCTCACTGGTCGAAGTCCCCACCCTCTCGGTGGCCAGCATGCTCTTTCCGGCCCTGGCCAAACGCATCAAGGACGAAGGCCAGCAAGTAGCGGCCAAGCTTTACGAGCAAAGCGTGGCGGCCATCATGGCCATTACGCTGCCCGCAGCGGCGGTGATTCTGATCTTCCCGGAGTTCATTATCAACATCTTGGCCGGACCCGAATACCTGGATACCGTGGGCATCCTGCGCGTCACCATCTTCTACACGCTCTTTGTCCCATACGCCCGCCAATTCGGCGTGGTGCTCGACGCCATCGGACTCCAAAAAGTGAACTTCTACTTCGTATTGATCTCCGCGCTCCTGAATGTGGCCTTCAACTGGTTTTTTATTAGTGCCTACGGCACGATCGGTGCCGCTTACGGAACACTCGCCACCTACGGTGTCGGTTTTATTTACAACCAAGTTTATTTGCACCGAAAATTGGGGACACATCCGCTCCGTACATCCTAAGTTCGACTTTTCTAAATTTCATTATTTAATTAACAGGACTGAACAGAGGAATAAGGCCGATATAGGTTTT
>JAGWBA010000086.1 GCA_021296215.1 Flavobacteriales bacterium | reverse complement strand
GGCCATTAAAGTCTCGAATATCAACAACTCTTATGACCTCTTTCTAATCCTCTATAAATATAAAAGCCCCACCGTTAGGAGCGGCTTTTTTTATGGCTTGAAGTTCCGATTCATCAATCCATCCTAGCGCGGATCTTGCGCATGAGGTTCGAGCTGAAAACGAAATTGCTTACATCTTCATTCGATGTTGTAACGAGTTCATCGCTATTTCCTTCCCAGGCCTTTAATCCCTCTTTAATGAATACGATGTGCTCACCGATCTCCATCACTGAGTTCATATCGTGGGTATTGATCACCGTTGTGATGTTGAATTCGTGCGTGATCTCCTGAATGAGGTTATCGATCACAATGGCCGTCTGAGGATCCAGTCCGCTATTGGGCTCGTCGCAAAAAAGGTATTGGGGCTCCATAACGATGGAGCGCGCAATGGCTACACGCTTTTGCATTCCCCCGCTGATCTCGGCCGGCAGTAAATGATTGACGTTGTCGAGATTCACCCGTTGAAGGCAAAAATTAACTCGATCGAGTTTTTCCGATGCCGACATATCCGAGAACATATTCAGTGGGAACATGACATTCTCTTCGATGGTCATAGAATCGAACAGCGCTCCTCCCTGGAACACCATACCCGTTTCTTGACGCAATTTTTTCCGGGTCTCGTACCCCATTTCGTTTAAAGAACGACCGTCGTACGATATGGTGCCACTGTCGATATCGTGTAGCCCAACCATACTTTTCACAAAAACGGTTTTACCGCTTCCACTCTGCCCAATGATCAAATTAGTCTTGCCCTCGACAAATCGAGCACTTACCCCTTTCAGGACCTCTTTGTCTCCAAAGCTCTTTGTGATGTTCTCTACGGTGATCATAACAGCACTTGAGTTAAGACGAAGTTGAGAATGATGATGGTAATAGAGCTGTACACCACGGCCTGAGTACTCGAGCGCCCCACATCGAGGGATCCGCCCTTGGTATAATATCCGTGATAAGACGATACCGTAGCGATCACGAATGCGAAGATCACCGTTTTGATCATGGCATACGTAAAACTGAACGGGTTGAACTCCAATGTGGCCCCGTCGATGAACTCGCCTACCGTCCACAAACCGGTCAAAGGACCCGCCGCAATACCACCTGCGATTCCGGCCGCTAAACTCAAAACAATGAGCAGCGGATTAAAGAATACACCGGCTACGATCTTCGGCAAAATGAGAAACTGAGCCGAATTCACCCCCATCACCTCCAGAGCATCGATCTGCTCCGAACTGCGCATGGTTCCAATATTCGACGATATGCTCGAACCCACCTTTCCGGCGAGCACCAGAGAGATCATGGTAGGTGAAAACTCCAAAACCAACGACTGGCGTGTACCGTACCCGATGTACCAGTTCGGCAAAAACGGACTGTCTTGAATATTAAAAGCGAGCTGTAACGCCACAACGGCCCCGACGAATATCGAAATGAAGATCACGATACCGAGCGAACTAACGCCAATATCCCACACCTCTCGCGTGAGTTCCTTCCGAAATGCCGACCATTTCTCGGGAACGCGAAGCACTCGCCAAAGCAGAAAAAAGTACCTTCCTAGGTGGAAGAAAAAATTCATTCCGATAATTTTACGCTAAAATAAGCGATTCCATTACATTGCCCAGATGGAACGAATGCCAATGCGAAAACTTATACACATCACCCTATTTTTAGGCCTGTTGTGCCTTGCTGCCTGCTCGGCCGGAAAAAGAGGTTGTGACTGCCCCACCTTCGGGCACGCCGATGTTCAAGAACAGACGGCAAAATCATAAAAGAGTCACTTCACTTTTGGCCTCAATTGCTTACTTTTGGCGCTTAGAATCAATCTAAATAACTGTCTTGACGCTGGATCAGCTCGCCATCGGGGATCGCGCCCTCATTAAATCGTATTCAGAGGAGGACGTCGCGCTTAAATTGATGGAACTCGGCATGATACCCAACGAACTGGTGACCATGATCCGCAAAGCTCCGGCTGGCGATCCGGTCGCCATCAAGATTGGGAACAGCGTGTTGGCCCTCAGGGTCGATGAAGCGTCGGCAGTAGGTATCGAGAAAATTCAATAGGCTTGGCCTCCAACCACAAGAAAATCGCCCTCATCGGAAATCCGAACAGCGGTAAAAGCACCCTGTTCAACGCGCTCACCGGGCTCAACCAGCACGTGGGTAATTTTCCGGGAGTAACCGTAGACAAAAAAACGGGCTCTCTGTCCCTACGGGACGATGCAGGTGTCAAAGAAAAATTCGAGATCATCGATCTGCCTGGGACCTATAGTCTATATCCCAAGTCGGTGGATGAACTGGTGACCTTTGAGGTGCTTTGTGACCCCGAGAATCCGGATTATCCCGATCAGGTGATCGTGGTGGCCGACAGCACAAACATGCCTAGGTGCCTCTTCTTGGCCACTCAGGTCATAGAGCTCAACTTACCCACCGTGCTGGCGCTCAACATGGCGGACCTAGCCGAAAAAGATGGGCTGCAATTCAACATCGAACAGCTGGAAAAAGAACTCGGAGTACCGGTGGTGTTACTAAACGCCAGAAAGAAATTCGATGTACGCCAGCTGCGCGACCTCATTGCACATCCGCCCGAAAGGGCGAACAAAGACTTCATTCACGTGCGCGATTTCTCGCCCGAATTGCTCGAGCGAGTGCGTGAAGCCGTGAAGGTGAACAGCGACTATGCGGCTTTTCAGGTCGCGTGTAACCACAAGTTCATCAGCTACTTCAAGAACCACCCGGATCGCAGTGAGCACATACAGGAGTTAGTAAAGGAACACGAGTTTAGGCCCTACCGCTTTCAGGCCGATGAAAGCAAGAAGCGATACGAACTCATTCCGGGGATCATCGCCCGAAATGTGCGTCAGGCCAAGAGTCCGCGCGAGCACCTCACTGACAAGATCGATAACGTCATCACCCACAAGGTCTGGGGATATGTGATCTTCTTATCGATCTTGTTCGTGATGTTTCAGGCGGTATTTAGCTGGGCCACTTTCCCCATGGAATGGATCGAATACGTGTTCACCGGACTTACCGAGTATTTGGCCGAAGCACTTCCGCCCGGGATCCTGACCGGACTTCTTCTCGATGGGGTCTTGGCGGGTCTCAGCGGCGTTGTGGTCTTTGTGCCGCAGATCGCCTTCCTGTTCTTCTTTATCGCTTTGCTCGAAGACACGGGCTATATGTCGCGGGTGAGCTTTATGATGGACAAACTCATGCGGCGATTCGGACTCAATGGCCGTAGTGTGATTCCGCTCGTGGGCGGATTCGCCTGTGCGATTCCGGCCATCATGGCCACCCGGAGCATCAGCGGCTGGAAACAGCGCCTCATTACCATTCTTATTACACCGCTCATGAGCTGCAGTGCCCGCTTGCCGGTGTACACGCTTCTGATCTCACTCGTGATCCCGTCCGAGGCCCGTTGGGGTATATTCAATGTCCAAGGGCTCATCCTCATGGGCCTGTACCTTCTCGGGTTCGTTGCAGCGATAGTAGTAGCATTCTTGCTCAACCTCTGGCTCAACGAGGCCGACCGCAGCTTTTTCGTAATGGAACTCCCCGGGTACAAGTGGCCCGATTGGAAAACCATAGGCTACACGCTGCTCGAAAAGGTGCGCATCTTCTTGTTCAACGCCGGAAAGATCATCGTTGCGATTTCGATCGTATTGTGGTTCCTGTCGAGCTACGGACCCGGTGACCGCATGCAAAAGATCGAGGAGAAATACGACTCCATCGAACTAGTCGAAGGCGGGCTTTCAGCCGATCTGGCGGCAGCCAAAGGGAGCGAAAAGCTCGAGGCTTCCTATGCCGGAATCGTCGGAAAAACAATTGAACCGGTCATTCGACTGCTCGGCTACGACTGGAAGATCGGTATTGCCCTCATCACCAGTTTTGCTGCACGAGAGGTCTTCGTAGGAACCATGGCCACCATCTACAGCGTTGGCGATCCCGATAACGAAACCAGTATTCGTGAAAAAATGCAATCGGAGGTCGATCAGATCTCGGGTAAGAAACAATACGGGCTACCTACGGGCGTATCGCTCATGGTGTTCTACGCCTTTGCATTACAGTGCATGAGCACCGTGGCGGTCGTTCGCCGCGAAACCAATAGTTGGAAATGGCCCCTCGCACAATTCCTGTTCATGGGCGCCATGGCCTACATCGCCAGTTTGATCACCTATCAATTACTGGCGTAAATGGGGTGGGAGTTGCGAATCCCGCCGCAGGCGGAAACCTACATTTCCGAGTTGCTTGCACCCTATCGGGTGGATGTGCATGTTGCGCGGGCAAGGCGTACCAAAACGGGTGACTTTAGACCCGATCGGCACGTACATCGGATCAGCGTGAACGGCAATTTGAACCCCTACCACTTCCTTTGGGTCCTGGTGCACGAGATCGCGCATTTGCACGTTCACGAAAGGTATCGCAAGCGGGTTGCACCTCACGGGGCCGAATGGAAAACGACCTTTAGGGACATCATGTGGCCTCTGACCGAGGCAGACTGGGTGCCCGCTGAATTGCGTAGGGTGTGGCAACGACACCTGCGCAACCCTAAAGCAACGACCTTCAGCGACCACGAACTCATCGAGGCCTTCAGGGTTTATGACGATGAAAGTGAGCAGGTAAAGACCGTATCGATGTTGGACGAAGGGGTTGAATTTACCTTGAGCAACGGACGTCGATTTCGCCGGGGCGAAAAGCAGCGATCGAGGTATAAATGTCAGGAAATCAGTAGTGGTAGGTGGTATTTAGTTCAAGGGCTGGCTCCCATCGTGAATCGATTTTCTTAGCTTTGCCCCATCAAAACCGAATCGATGAACACCCACACATATAGTGTCATCATGGCTGGCGGTATCGGCAGTCGATTTTGGCCAATGAGCCGCACAAACTATCCAAAACAATTTCTCGACATACTGGGCACAGGTCAAACGCTGATCCAACAGACCTACGAGCGCATGCTGCGCTTTACGCCAAAGGGTCAGGTTTTCATCGTGACCAACGCGCAGTACAAGGACTTGGTGAAGAAGCAATTGCCCGAGATAGGTGGCGATCAGATCCTGCTTGAACCGGCGCGCCGAAATACAGCTCCATGCGTGGCCTACGCGGCGTACAAGATCCAAGGGCTCGATCCGGATGCTAACATCGTGGTAGCTCCATCGGATCACCTTATCCTTAAAGAAGATGAGTTCGTTCGGGTGATCGATTTGGCCGTGGAGACCGCAGCGAATAACGACGTGCTCCTGACCTTGGGAATTCGCCCTAGCCGACCCGATACCGGATACGGTTACATACAGTACAAGGAGGGGCAATCGCTCGATATTGAAGAGGTGAGCAAAGTGAAGACGTTCACTGAGAAGCCCGATCTCGAATTGGCTAAAAAGTTCCTGGAAAGTGGCGACTTCCTCTGGAACAGCGGTATCTTCATATGGAGCGCTAAGAGCATCATCAAGGCCTTCGACGACCACCTTCTGGAGGTTGGTCAACTGTTTCAAGAAGGAGCAGACCTTTTGAATACCGAGAAAGAATCGGAATTCATAGGACGCATTTACCCATCGTGCAAGAACATCTCCATTGACTACGGTATCATGGAAAAGGCAAGGAACGTGTATACGGTTCCGGCCGAGTTCGGATGGTCGGACCTCGGGACTTGGGGGTCGCTTTACACGCATGTCGAGCACGACGGAAACGGAAATGCCGTGGTCGGCGGAAAAAACGTGATGATGTACGATAGCAAGCGCAATTTGGTAAGTACTTCGGGCGACAAGCTCGTCGTGATCCAGGGCTTGGAGGACTTTATCGTGGTAAATACGAATAATGCGCTCCTCATCTGTAAAAAGGACGACGAGCAAATGATCAAGCAGTTCGTCGCCGAAGCCAAGATCGAAAAGGGCGATAAATACGTTTGAGGCCGTACCATTGAACTAGAGAAAAAGTTATCTTTCGTTCATGTCTGATGAAACGGAAGAAAAGGTAGTACATGGTCCACGGAGATTGTTCCTCATGCTTTTGGCATATGCTCGACGGGTGATCGACATCACCGAAGGCACGGATGCAGAGAACACCACTGCGGGTATTAAACGCGATATCGACTTTAAGGGCCACAATGTTTGGATCCTTGTTTTCTCTATTTACATCGCCTCTATAGGACTCAACACCAACTCCGGTGCAGTGATCATCGGAGCCATGTTGATAAGCCCGCTCATGGGACCCATTTTGGGTGTAGGCTTATCGCTGGGCACCAACGATGTTCCAACGCTAAGAAGGTCCCTGAGGTCCTTTGCGACCATGACCATCATTGCGGTACTTACCTCCACGAGTTACTTTTTTTTAACGCCATTGAGTGATGCTCAATCGGAATTATTGGCTCGCACCAATCCCACCCTGCTCGATGTGTTCGTAGCTTTCTTTGGCGGGTTGGCCGGGATCATGGCCGGTTCGAGAAAAGAGAAAACAAACGTAATTCCGGGGGTGGCCATTGCCACGGCTTTGATGCCTCCTTTATGTACGGCCGGATTTGGACTCGCTACCGGGCAGTTTCACTATTTCTTCGGCGCGTTCTACCTCTTCATTTTGAATTCCATATTCATTTGTTTGGCTACGGTGATTGTAGTGCGCTACTTGCGCTTTCCGATGGTGGAGATCCTCGACCCGGTAAAGGAGCGCAGAGCGCGAAGGCTGATCCTCGTATTTAGCGTACTCATTATTCTCCCTTCACTGTGGATCTTTTACAATGTAGTGCAAGAATCGCTCTTCTACCGACGCGCCAATATGTTCATAAGCGAGGTGGTCAAGTACGACGAAAACCTGGTTACGGATCGCATGCTGGAATACTCGGGTGAACGACAAGAGATCGTAGTAGTGTTTGAAGGCGGAAAGAGTGTTCCGCCCGAGATCAAAGAACAATGGGTAGCGCGATTACCGGAATACGGCCTCGAAGATGCTCAGCTCAAGGTGGTGCAATCGGCCCGATTCGACCCGGCGGTCTATCAAAATGTACTTAATGATTTTAGGGCCGAGACTTTTTCCGATCTCTATTACAAAAATCAGGAAGCCCTGGCCGAACGCGAACGAAGAATCAGCGAGTTGGTGATGCAGATATCCGGATTGGCACGGGACACCCTTCCTTTTAAAGCGATCGGACGCGAACTTAAAGCGCAGTATGAAGATTTAGAGCGCTTTAGTTTTGGACAGGCCTATGGAACGGACTTTACCCGGACCGACACGTTATGCGTGGTCTTGGTACATTGGAAGACAGGCCTAAAAAGTCGTGATATGTCCGAAATGGAAGAGCAAATGTCGCGCTGGCTCAAAGTTCGTTTACGTGAAGACAGTGTAGCGGTGATCCGCAACTGATGGCCTCGTGGTAACCAATACCACAGTCTCCTCAATCCAAATCCTAATATTAGTCCTTCATGTATTCGCTTTCGCTACTCAGTTTCGCTGTGTAACACATGGTCTTGTTAATTATAGTTTCGGCCTAACGGCCGGATGTGGAAGTTCCGTCAACATTTACGAAGAAATAATAGGGCTTATGTCCGACTTGACGAAAACCCAATTAGAGTGGTTCGAGGTTCGGACCCTTCACAATATTTCGTAGGAAGGGCTCGGAATCGCCGAAGATTCTGATTGATCCGTAAAATGGCTATTTTCGGGAATATTAGAATTGGGCTCCAGAGTTCGAGTCCTAGTCGGGCAACTATTATTGTAGTATTTCAAAGCAAGGCCTGGCAAACTAGTTGATTGTCAGGCTTTTGTTTTTTAGGTAGAATCAATTCAGTGCATTTCGATGCATTAAAAGAGGAACAAAAGAGACACAAATCTGGACGTGGAGATTTGTGACTGACTTGATGCTCTCTTTTACGCCCTACTGCTCTCTTTTACGTTTTCAGGACCCTACGTGTCACCGTAATTTTGTGATAATCAAAATTGTAGGAAATGAAAACACTTATATATCCAAGAAAATCAACCAACGGAACCATAGTTCTGTACTGTCGCACACCCGTCCAAAATAAATTTTTCTGAGGCATAAAAAAGGAGCGCTGCCCAAAGGGCTGTATTTTGTAGGTATCAA
>JAGWBA010000085.1 GCA_021296215.1 Flavobacteriales bacterium | reverse complement strand
TTCTTCTCATCGTTTTCGGATTTTAAGGGTTAAAAATATTAACTTAACCGATGGTCCGAAATCTGGGGAGTATTACGCTGAGTTTGCTATATTTTACAGGCATTACAGAACAAATCTATCCAATTGTTCTGGTCTTAAGCCTAACTAAAGCACGGAAAGAAGGAGGCATTGGCGATTCCGAGCTTATCGTTTTAAATATTGTGAATGGTTTTAACCATGGACCCGCTTATTCAGACTTTCAAAAAAGTTCGACATCAGTCCTTTCAGCTCCACAGAACAAAATGGAAGCCGTTTACCGAGGAGCGCTGCGACGAAGCGCTAGCCCCGCCAGCTCCACCAAACTTTTTTACACCTTTGGGGTGTAAAACATGGAAAAAAGCGCCTAGGACGGGTGCTTTTTCTGCTTAGGGTGAAGTCGTTTCTGTTCTACTTTATTCCAAGATCGATCGGTCAAAATGAAACTTATTGGTTACATTTGTGTTAGCCATGAGGATACTGGAGCCATTTGAAGACCATTTCTGGGAGTTCTATAACAGTCTTCCCGATCAAGCAAAAAAGAAGGTCGACTATGTACTTCAGATGGTGATCACTCTGGACCGGATTCCGAAGCAGTTCTTCAAGCATCTTGTAGATGGTATTTATGAGATCAGAATTAAATCGGGATCGGATATTTACAGAATCTTCTGCTTTTTCGATGAAGGCAAACCGGTCATTCTTTTGAACGCCATTCAGAAAAAGACGCAAAAGACTCCGAGGAAGGAATTGGAAAGAGCAAAATCTTTAAGATCGAAGTACTATGAATCCAAAGACGATTAACGAACACTTAGACCGGAAATACGGAAAGACGGGTTCGGCAACTAGAGATAAGTTCGTCGAGGAAGCTCAAGCACACATCATTGCTGAAATGCTCAAAGCTGCACGTAAAGAAGCGAACCTCACACAACAAGAACTAGCTGATCGGCTCGAAGTTAAGCGAACGTATATTTCAAAAATCGAACGAGCCGTGAGCGATATTCGTCTCAGTACATTAAAGAAAATCGTCGAACAAGGGCTAGGCGGAAAACTACATATCCACCTTGAACTGTAAGGGCTTAAGTGGGCTGAAAAAGTTCTACATCAATCCCCTTAGCTCCACCAAACTTTTTTACACCTTTGAGGTGTAAACCGTCTTGAGCGATCAGCGGAAAGCCACATTATTGCTGATTTTCACGAGGGCTATGAGACTTTTGAAAAAGTTCGACATCAGCCCCGCCACCTCCACAGAACAAAATGGAAGCTGTTTACCGAAGAAGTAAGCGGGTTTTTCATTTGACCTGAGCCAAGCTCTGCTCGTGCGAATGGGAAAAGAAAAGGCCGCGGTGGGGCGCAGCCCCGAAACTGGTTCCATTTTGATTTGTTGCGCCACCCCAGACCACGCCAGAGGAGCGCAGCGACGAAGCGCTAGCCCCGCCAGTTCCACCTTAACTAAATTGGACTGGAATGACCAAAACAACAACGGTGTTGCACTATTGCTGTAGGGAAAACTCATTCTGACGACTCATCCTCTTCAGGTTTACTTAAGCCTTTCGAGACTATTGCTCCGGAGCTTCGAGCTCCGTCAAAGTAGTTCCTAAAGAGCTTTCGTATGTCCTTCTTCCACGTTTGGTTCTGCAAGTACAGAAACGAAATATGATGTCCGACGGCAAACGCCGCGAAGAACAGCAACATGTCAAGTCCGAAATACGGTGTGATGGGCTTGTATAGCACAATAGCCAAAAAAATGTGGATCATCCACAGCATCTTCACCACGTGCCAACCGTCGCAAACGGTCACGAATATGTGCGAACTACCCCAAAAGCGTTCGCCTTCTTCGGGATTTCTGTTCTTCCACTTATTTCGCCAGGCCACCTCTCCGTCCCAAAAATTATTACCCAAATGGGTCATACCTTTTCGATCGAAATAATCGGCCAAGGATTTCCAAATCGAAATCTTGTAGTGGTGCGGACCGGCGATCTTATCCATAGCCGCTTCCCAGTACATTCCAACAAATAGGACGATTAAACTAAGCATCTACTTGATTTGTCGAGCCAAGAGTTTTCAATGGCAGCACAGCACTGCTATCCCCAATTCATTGAGGATCACATTCTCTTTGTCAACGTTTCCGAACACTTTGGTATCACCCGCGGCCTGAGCCATGATACTGATCAAATGAGGATTACTTTCACCGGCATAGGCGATCGTTTGGCGGGCATAGCCCACACTGTAAATCTTGGCTTCTTCTTCGACCAACCGGTACTTGATCCCTTCGGCCTCAAAGAACCCTTGACACTTGGTCACATTCTCGGCCGTTTCGTCATTGAGCCGATCGGTCTTGTAAATGGTGTACAATTCCACCATTCCATTCGGATCCATGAGCTCTCGAGTCTGTTGCATCTTCATCTCGAACTGGCTGTGTTCCGCGATCGGGAATAACACCTTTGCGAATCCGCCCGCATGCCATTCCGAACTGTCTTGAACGACCAGTGATGGCACATTCAGCATCTGCACCAGCTTCAGAATGTTTGAACCGAAAATATGTTGCTTCAAACCTTTTTTACCGTGCGTGCCAATGATCACGAGCGAAGTATGCAACTTGTCCACCGCTCCTTCGACGATATCGAAAAAGCTCCCCTCTATCATGTGTAATTCCACATCCAACCCCGCCTCATAGAATTCCTTATTGTATTCCGTGAGCCTCGACCGGCACTCCTCCGAACGCTTGTTATCGCCCTTGGGAACAACAGTGAGCAAATGCGCTTTAACGCCCTGATGACGGGCGATCTGCTTGGTGAATTCGATAACTTTCTGAGATATTTCGGTATGATCGATCAGTGCTGTGATGGATCTCATGATGGGCTAGGTTTTCCGGCAAGTTAGGTTTTTTTTAAATACGTCATTTGCCGTATTTACTCGCATAAGGCAGGCACCGAACTTTGATTAAAACTCATGATCATGAAACGACTCGCAGCCCTTTTTGCTCTGTTTTTCGCCCTCTCGGGCGGATATATTCACGCGCAGTGGTCCCCACTGGGCATTACCTCAGGTTTGTCTAACCCCGACATTGAATCTATTGGCTCTTTCGTAAAATACAACGGAGCGTACTACTGCCACACGTACTTAAGTGGCCTTCAAAAATCGAGCGGTGGGGTCACTTGGAATACCGTTACCACGAACGGAATCAACCATCCACCAACCAAGATGTTCGATTGGAATGGGCGACTTTACGCTTGGGGACAATGGAATCAATACGCCTCCTCCGTTCTTTACTACTCTACTGACGGTGGTATAAACTGGACACCCGATACCGCAGGTTCTCCACCAAACGGGGTGTTTCCGGCCGTGCCCTCGGGACACGGAGTAAGTGCTACCGTGGGAGACTATATTTGTATCCTCTACAACAACGGACTCCAAAATTACTGGCGGCACATCGACAGCACGCACTACCGCCTCGACAATTTCCTGATCTCGACTGCCGACGCTACGGCACTTCATGCGCAAGGCGACACCCTGTGGGCCGCACGAGGGGGTTCTATTTACTACACGATCGACTACGGCTACACCTGATCCAGCCCGGCAAACAATGGGCTCCCCTTCCCCGCTTTTGGCGCGGATATTTTCGCCGACGGAAACAATCTGTACATGACCACATCCAACAATTCGATTGGTGAACCCGGAATTTGGAAATCGACGGACAAAGGTGCCAACCGGGTCGAGATCTCATTAGGATCGGTCATTGGGCCGGGATCCTTTGGCGTGAATAGAACCATTATGTCGATTTGGGCTCGTGGGAATACCATATACCTCGGACTTGGATCGGCCGGATCGGGCGAATCCGTTGAGGCTTGCGTATCGATCGACGGGGGAGCCACGTGGACCCTTGAAGCCAATGACTTTCACGACGATTTGTTCGGCACCGATGCTGTGCGCAAGTTATTTTTCTACGATGGAGCACTATGGGCGCAATGCAATTTTAAGGACATGTATCGTAAAGCGATCAGTGTTGGCCTCGACGAAATTCGCTACGAACGAATCTCCCTCTACCCAAACCCAAGCACAGACTATTTTAATTTTACGGAGGAACAGGCCATAGAGCAGGTCTTGGCCATAGACCCGCAAGGAAGGTCGACCCTCCTTCGCAAGTTGGCCCGCGGCTGGGATGTCTCGAATCTGGCCGCAGGCCAATACACTCTTATTGCTACCGATAAAGCGGGTAAAAAGCATTTAGCGAAGCTGATAGTGCCTAGATAATACAAACGTTCGGCGCAAATTTTGCGTTATTTACATCAACGCAACGCTTGTGCCATGGTATTGAAACGTCTTTTACTTTACGGAGGAATTGCAGCCGTGCTCGCCGGGGCATACGGACTGTACATGTTCTACAAGCCCGTTCCGGGAGTGGATCAAATGAAGACCGAGGCTCATATGACCAGTATGGAGCTCGCCGGGGCCTTCGAAAACGACGAGGCATCGGCCAGCGACGAATACATCGGCAAGGTACTTGAAGTCACGGGAGTGGTTACGGAAGTAATGCCGGGCGACTCGTCTGGAGTGATCGTGGTATTGGCATCGGATGGATTTATTCAGGTGCTCGCGGGTATGAGTCCGGAAGTTGAAGCCCCAAACAATCTATCAGGATCTGAAGTTACTGTAAAAGGTATTTGCACCGGAGCCACCATGCTCGATGTTGTGCTCAGCCGTTGCATCTTTCTCACACCCAAAGACCTTTCTGAATGAAACGTTTACTCCTTTTACTTTCGGCCGTTATATTGACTACGACGAGTTTTGCCCAAGGCAAGTACCTCACGCGAGCCGGAGAGATCTATTTTAAATCGAATGGCGAGATCGACGACGGAGTCGAAGCAACCAACAACCAGGTGGCATGTGTGCTCGATGGTTCCAATGGAGAGGTAGCCTTTCAGGTGCTCATCAAGGCCTTCAGCTTTAAAAAGGCGTTGATGGAAGAACATTTTAACGAGAATTACATGGAGTCGGATCAGTTTCCGAAGTCGATGTTTTCGGGTCGTATTGATGATTTCGGATCCATTAACCTAAGCAAACCCGGTAAACACGAGGTAACCGTGAGCGGAAAGCTCACCATCCACGGTGTAACGAATGGGGTGAGTCAAGCCGGTACCTTAGAGGTCAACCAAGACGGGAGCATACGCATGACGACCCATATGCTGATCTCTTGCGCCGACTACGACATTTCGATTCCGGCCGTAGTTGCCGATAAGATCGCCAAAGAGATCGATGTCGACATCAACGTCTTGTTAAAGGCGGTTTAAGGAATCGCCTTATCTTGCGGTCATGTTTCGTTTGGCCGTGATCCTTTTTGTTTTCCTGCTCAGCTGCAAACCGGATTTGCCCGAGGGCTTCGTTTATTTGGACGAACTAGCTCCGTCGATAGAGGAAGAATTGCGCTATGCCGGCTCCGACAACTTCGTCGGCGCGCCTGTCGATGGCTACAATGGTCGGCGAGTGATTGTGACCCGCCCGGCTGCGGAGGCCTTGCGGAGCGTTCAGGAACGCATCGGCCCGCAGGGCCTGGGAATAAAAGTCTTCGACGCCTATCGCCCCCAACGCGCGGTGGACCATTTTATGCGCTGGACGCAGGATATTGGGGATACACTGACCAAGGCTAAATACTATCCGAATTTGCGAAAAGATTCGCTGGTACCGCAAGGTTATATATGGAAACGCAGCGGGCATTCGCGGGGCAGTACCGTGGATTTGACGTTGATCTACCTCGAAGGGCCGAGAGCCGGCGAAGAGGTGGACATGGGCACTGGATGGGATTATTTTGGACCGGAATCGTGGCCATCGTATCGTGGCGTTTCGGATAGCGCATTCGCGATGCGGCACCTTCTGCGCAAGGCTATGATAGCCGAAGGGTTTTCTCCCTTGCGGGAGGAATGGTGGCATTTTACCTTGGAGGATGAGCTCTTTCCCGAAACGTACTTCAATTTCACCATCCACTAAAGCCCTATGCTACCTAAGTACGATCGATACAGAGCCATGGCAATCAGCGCATTAAGCGTACTGGTAGTCGATCTCGTGATCGTGCTTTTTGATCTGGCTCGGTTTAACACGAATGACGATATCGGGATCATTTACCGCATTATGGGTGAGTGGATGGTTAGTGAGCCCACTGCATTCACCATGTTTACGCATATCGATATTAGTCGAGTACTCGTCTCATTATATGAATTGATGCCCGGGCTTCCGTGGTATGGACTATATCTATTGCTTCCGATCTCTATATTTCACTACCTCATCTTTTACTATGGATTGCGTAATCATGGAAACAGGGCATTGCTCTATATGCCGGTCTATTTTTTTTCCGGTGGTTACTACGTTTTTCTTGAACTCCAGTTTACGATTGCCGCATCGGCCTGGACGGTTAGTGGTCTGGTTTTACTTGTTCAGCAGATCCGAAAAGATCGATGGGTATGGCCTACATGGTTGGGAATCTTGTTCATAGCGATAGGGTTAATGGTCCGTTTTAAGCAGGCCGCGGTGATACTGATGTGTTTTTTGCCATTGATCGCTTTCTTTTCTTTGAACTACCGAAAGCAAAGAAGGATTCAGCGCGGTGCCATCCTTTTTTTAGCCTTGTTACTTTCAACCGTTATTATGCAGTATCGGCAGTTATCGGCATACCAAGCTCATCCGGAATGGAAAGGCACTATTGAGTTCAATAGGGTGCGATCCGATTTGCACGACTTCAAGGCGTTTGAGTCATTGAGTGAGGCCGATCAGGTTCAAATTTTGAGCGAAGTAGGTTGGTCGATGAACGATTACCTCATGTTCATGAACATGTATTTTTGGAACACTGCTAAATATTCAATGGAAGCCTTGGAGACTATTTCGGAAGCCGCACCAATCCAGCGAAAGGCTTTCGGCATGAGTACGATAAAAAAATCGCTCCAAAGATTCTTTAACCCTTTTTCATTTGCAGTCCTGGCCATGGCCATTTGGCTTTTTTTTGAGAGTCGTCGTATGCGCCGGGAGCAATGGTTATTGGTATATGGCGTTGGACTCATCGCCCTACTCTATTTCGTCTCGGCCCTGGTTTTGAAACCACTTCCCGAACGTGTTTCGTTTGGACTATTCCTGGCCTTTTTCGGCTCATTACTGGTTTTTCTTCGACCCGGATCTCGAAACAGGATGAAGACTTTCTTTTGGATACCCCTCAGTATTGTCTTGATAATAGCTGTAGCCAATGTATTCGAAGCTGCTCGCAAGTATCGCGTTTCAAGAGAAGAGCGAAAATCCATAATTGAACTAAACTCATTTCTGGAGCAAGATTCGAACTCTATTGCTCTCATACGAGGGTCGCGGTTTCCATGGAAAGGGGTTACGCCTTTCATGAAAAAAGAAAACAAGCCCCGTGGAGCAGTGTTAGTGATGGGAAGTTTGCAACAGACCTCTCCTATCAAGAAACACGCGAAGGAAATTGGGGTGGAACGATTAGCCGTGTCGATTCTGAGCAAGCCCGTTTATATCTCCGTGAAAAAAGAATTCTTTGAAGAAGATACGGCGATGCTATCTACCGCATTCGAGGAATGGGCAAATTTATTACCGGAATGGCATACCGAATTCGAATCCGGTCGCTTGGTTTTTATTCGCGGAGGTGTATCTGAAGTCACGGAAAATGAGGCCAAAGAGCGGTAATTTTAGCATCAAAATCCGATGCTATGAAACGTTTTATCTATCGCCTCGTTGCAGTATCCATGGCCCTTGTTGTGGTCGGCTGAGGATCAACTGCTGAGCAAAAATCCGTTGAAGATTCTTCACAAGGTGACGCTCAGGAACTCTTTGCACAAGCTCAAACCTATTTTAAACCGCTCGAAGCATCCGCAGCCCTTGGCGACAAGGTAATCACTGAGGAACAAGTAGAGCTGGGGCATGTACTTTACTTTGATGAGCGTCTGTCTGACGGGAACACACAAAGCTGCAATACCTGCCATAACCTAAGCACCTATGGAGTGGATCGAGAGCCAACTTCATTAGGCAACAAAGGTGAACGAGGCGGGCGAAATAGCCCGACGACCTTGAATGCCTCATTGCATTTTGCACAATTCTGGGATGGGCGTGCGGCAGACGTAGAAGAACAAGCGGGCGGTCCTATTTTGAATCCGGTCGAAATGGCCATGACGGATGAAGCTACGGTAGTGAATCGCCTGAAAAAGGATGAGTACTACCAGCGTATGTTCGCTTTGGCGCTTCCCGATGATGAAGATCCCATTAGCTACGGCAATCTGCAACGCGCCATTGGAGCTTTCGAACGGAAATTGGTCACCCCTACTCGATTCGACGACTATTTGAAAGGGGATGTCAATGCGTTAAGCTCTGCTGAACAAGAGGGACTGCACGCTTTTATTGACGCCGGCTGCACTACTTGGCACACAGGACCAGCATTGGGAGGCCATATGTTTCAGAAATTTGGGTTGGTTCACCCTTATTGGGAGTATACTGGAAGCGCCGTAATTGACTCGGGTAAGTACGCCTTAAGTGGGAATCAAGGTGATGTCTTCCAGTTCAAAGTTCCCGGACTTCGAAATATTGAAGAAACCTATCCGTATTTCCACGACGGTAGTGTTGAGGATCTGAATGAGGTCATTAGAATCATGGCCAAAACTCAATTAAACAAGGATTTGAGTGATGAAGAGGTTGCCAAGATCAAAACATTTCTGGGTTCGTTGACGGGTGATCTGCCGGAAGACTTGAAGAAACGATCCCAGGTACTCGCGAGGCTTCAATGAGATAGAAAAATAGTTTAGGCTTAAGACCAGAAGATTATTTACTAACGATTAAATATAGGTCTTGAAATTTAATCCTTCCCGTTAAAGAGGGGGATTCAATTTCAAGACCATGTTCCAAAGTTCTTTTTCCATTTCCTTAGGCTCTTTCTTCCACCTCCATTCACATTCT
>JAGWBA010000084.1:10983-15465 GCA_021296215.1 Flavobacteriales bacterium | reverse complement strand
ATGGCATATCAAAATCTGAACGAATCGTAGATAGACTTGATCAGAAGGCTGAGCGAAAAGGCCTTAACAATAATCAACAAGCAAGGTATCAAAGAGCGGCCGAACGCATTTGTGAGCTGTCTGAACTCAAAGCAAGCTTTGATAAAATGATCAATGATGAAGAGGTTACTTATCATTTCATATCTGATAACTCATTGGTTGTGTTTCCGCAAGGTCAGACCTACTTCAATGATGAGTTAGAACGTGTAGAAATTAAACATGCAAGAGGGCGATTGGGGACTCTTGTTCATGAAGCGAGACATGGAGCAGGCTTTGGCATTGAATGGTCTTGGGTTAATGGAGAGAAGGCATTTGTGGACTACAATGATGAATATGAGGGTTATAGGGCTGGTAACATTTTTGACCACCACATAAGAGGCGCGTCTCGCCTCTCCCACCAAGAATTAATGGTAAGGGTATTGAATGGGTGGAGGTGTTAATATCCCTTCTTGGGAACAAATTTTAGTGCCATGAGATATATAGCAGCATTTCTATTTACTTTTTTTTCGTTTTTCCCGGGCAGGGGAAACGCCCAACCTCCAAACATCTATGTTGTTTCCGAAAACGTAGATGGAACTTCCAAAAGTTTTCGGTATATAATCAGTTATAGCCAAATCGAAATCTACTCCCTCGAAGTTGATGATGAAGGAGA
The DNA here is from genome assembly GCA_021296215.1 of Flavobacteriales bacterium. Classification (NCBI taxonomy): domain Bacteria; kingdom Pseudomonadati; phylum Bacteroidota; class Flavobacteriia; order Flavobacteriales; species Flavobacteriales bacterium. The sequence goes on along the minus strand of JAGWBA010000084.1, from coordinate 14,774 downwards.
ATATCAAGCCGATATTAGCGCATATGATATTCAGCTTATTACAAAGAAGAAGATTAGTCCAAGGGAATACTCAAAAATAGTAATGGCTATTGATAGTACGCTGAATCTACCAAAAGGTTCGCCAAATATGGCACTAGGAGGATATCATTGGTCAATCAAGTACTTGGGTACTCGGGACGAAATTTTTTCGAAGAGATATTATAATGTCCAAAAAGAGTATTTTCTCGCGATAAGAGAAAGTATCATATTAAACCTCGATTTCATTCAACGGAAAAAATTTCGAAGGATTTATCGAAGAAATATATTTAAGGATTTCTGAAAGTATTTATTCATGATAATTGAGTTAATATCAAAGAGCTTGACCCAGAGACTGGATACCACTATGGTACGAGTTACTACAGTTCGAATTTGAGTTTGTGGTTGAGTGTGGATCCGTTGGCCTCCGAGCGCAGCTGGCTTACTCCGTACAATTTTGTTCAGAATAATCCTATTGGAAGGGTAGATCCGGATGGAATGCTTGATAATCCGTCAGGAAAGCTGAGTAATGCTATTAGAAAAATTGGAGATTTTATTTCAAACGCCTTTAATTTTGGAAGAAGAGATAAAGTCACTCCGCCCAAAGAGGAGTTTTCAGGATCGCAGCAGATTTCAGTGCAACCAGAGACCTATAACCGTGAAAAAGAATCAGCTGAAATTGAAAGTTCTATGTTATACAACCCTGCTGATTTTCCAACCAAAGTTAAGGAGTTGAATTTCGAAATTAATATGGAGTCTTATGGTACAAAATTAATGAACGTTTCAATTCTTAGAAAAAACCTCTTTGGAAAATATAAAGAAGTTGATAATTTTTCCAATGATGGTCGGTTAATAAGAAATGTTCAAACGCAAAATTTTCGAGCAAATCGTTTTCTAATTCCTAGAAGGAATGAAGGATTCTTGATAAGATCAAGGGTTATAATGAATGGACGGAACTCGGATTATACATCCCCAATTGATGGTCAAAATACCAACTTATTAATTGAAATTAGTGTTTTGGCACCCTCAATGATATCTGGTAAGGCTAATTTAATATTGCAAGCTACTCCTGCAAGGCGGGAAGAACTTGTAAGAAAAGGTATTATTGATCCATGAACCCCTTTTTTTTAATATTTGTAATAACTGTATCAATTCATTGTTTGTTTGGACAAAACAGGGATAAAGTGCTGTTTGAAGAAAATTTCGATTCATTTCTTAGCTGTCCCACTAATTTAGGGCAATGGGAGTTGTTATCTCGTTGGTATATTCCTGTCTCGGGAAGCCCTGATTATTTTCACCCATGCTTGTTCGATGAATTAGACTCAACTAATGGATTCTATCAAGGTTCTAAGCGGATTCCGAATTTAACAAGTGGATGCGTCGGACTGGTTTTGTTTTCAACCAGGAGCAGAGGTTTAATTGAGTACCTATCAATTAGGCTGCCTCGAGAACTTGATGCAGGTGAAAAACTCGAAGTCTTTTTCAAAATCGGAAAAATAAACGACGAACCGGTTGATTTGAAGAAATTTAGCATTTACTTTTCCAATGAAAAATTTCCGAGAACGCGTTCAATTAGAAAGTATGACTGCATAGCTGGGAATAAAAAGAACATTATAGACTTCGACTTATCGAATATCGCTCAAGGTGAATGGCAAATAGTAAATGAAAGTTATGTATCCAAGGGAGGAGAGTCATTTATCCATCTTGGCCTTTTTACGGCAACGTATACCAATCGTGATTATAAGGTACTTGAAAGAAAGATGAATAAAGAGTTAGGAACCCTTGCTGGAGTTTTTATAGATTCAGTATCAATAATCAAAACAGAAGATTAAAGAGAAAAAAATGTACGCCAATATTACCTTTCTAGATTAATCACGTAAACTAAATTACTCCACTTCGTTGATAGACATAGGTTCCTTTTTTTTCTTGGCCAGTTTCCGTTTTTAAGCTGGAAGCAATAAATTTGTTCACAACCAAACACCGGTTGCACTCGTTCGTTGAAAGCTTCACACACTCATTTCCCTTCTTTTAAAGAAATAATGGCGCAACACGCAGGAAACGATAACTATGACTCCCCTTATCACTTCAACGCTAAAGAAGTGGATCCAGAGACGGGGTATCACTACTACGGGGCACGGTATTATAATTCAAACTTGAGTGTTTGGCTGAGTGTGGATCCTTTGGCAGACCATCCAAACCAAGTAGATAAAAGCCCTTATTCAGCCAGATGGTAGATGTCCAGAGTGTCCTGACGATGTTTATGTTCCTATTGCTGACCATGTTTATACCGAAGGCTTAGAAGCTGGTATGACTACTAATAACGGATGGGAAGTTGTTAGAGTTGATAATGATGATGAAACAGGTTACAGGGGTGCTTTATATCAAGGAACTTTTAATGGGAAAACTGAATACATATATGCCACACAAGGAACAAACCCTACTTCATTAAAAGATTGGCAGAATAATGCTCAACAAGTATTTGGCAATTCCCCTCAATATGATCAATCTGTAGATTATGCTAAACAGTATGCAGACCAATACAATGGTGTTTCTTTTACCGGACATTCGTTAGGCGGTGGGTTAGCAAGTGCTAATGCACTTAAAGTTGGAGGGAAAGCCGTTACTTTTAATGCGGCAGGGCTTTCCAATACTACAAAAGAAAGATTAGACCTTAACAAAACGGCTAATATATCAGCTTACGTTGTTCAAGGTGAGGCAGTAAGTCATTATCAATCTATGGCTGGACTAAAAGCAGAAGGGAATATAACTACACTACCTGCAACATACGTCCCTCAAGTACCGCTATTAACTATAGATGATGCATATAGAACTTATCAGCGAGTACAAAATCATATGATGGGAGCAGTAATTCAAAGATTTCCAACAAAATAATGATTATGAAACAGAGTTGCTCAAATAATATCATCACAAAACTTACATTCATTTTATTGTCTTTATCATTATTAACTTCCTGCCAAGAAGGGTACAAAAAAGAAAATGATCAATGGGTTTGGATTTCTTATGATGAGGCAGTCGGAAAAAGAGTTGCAAATGTTAAATCAGCAGACTTAAAAACATTCAAAGTATTGAAAAATAAAAATTACGCTGTTGACAAAAACTATGTATACTATAGGACCCAGAAGATAAAAAATTCAAATCCTAAAACTTTTTCAGTTCTTACAGATAACGGTTACTCAAAAGATGACAAAAAAGTGTTTTTAGATTGGCACGAAATAGTTAACGCAAACCCGAAATCATTTGAACTTTTAAGCTTCCCATACTCAAAAGACGATAATGATGTGTTTTGCGGAACGCTGCCATTACACCTTTCAAAAGATGAAATAAACGAATTTAGAGTAATAAATATGTCAACTGCTCGGTCAACAATTTTATTATCACATTTTATTGAGCAAAATCCAGGCTTTAATTGGTTGGACACTTTGAACATTGACGGGGTAATAGTAAATGAAATTGCTACAGCAAAAACTGAGAAGAGAAATTTCAAAGGCTATAGAGAAATAATAATACACAACGAAAAACAGTGATTACATAAATCTCAAAAAAAAGCACATACGCCCAACAAAAGCTATACGTAATGCGGGTTTCAGTACAAAATTGAAAGTAAAGGAATATTAATAAACATATCGGTAAGCGGATAGTGAAGTGCTTTCTAACCCCGCACTACGCATAGCCTTGACGTTAGCTGCAACCCAGAAGGTCAGGCTTATCCCGATAGCTGTCGCTTCTCCTCAACCCTTGTGATTTTGGTTGTTTAA
>JAGWBA010000084.1:9608-10839 GCA_021296215.1 Flavobacteriales bacterium | reverse complement strand
TTTTCGGGCATGCACATAACAACGGGCAAAGCCAAGTGCCTTTATTATCCTTCTGTTGCGCCCTTGTCAAAACTATTGAGCTTTACTATCTTGTGACATAATCCGCAAGGCGCCTGTCCTTGCACGAGACCGTTAGCTGCTATTAAAAAGAAATGGACGAAGGACTATTCAAACGACTAAACCTAAGAGACTTTTTAAAGGACTCTCCATTTCTAAATCCACTTAAGGAATATTACCCTGATTATCTGAAACAACTGCTAGAGAGAACTTTAGACTATTGGAATCAGAGAGACTTAGAAAAGGCGAAAGAGCAAATAGCGACATTCAACTCAAACTTTGATGGCTTTCAAATAGGCAAACTAATTGAGCTCGCGATTGATTTTAAAGAAATTGATGCTGAAAAGACAATCGAGTATTTAGATAGTATTCCTGAAGACCAAAGAGAAGAAACTTCAATCGCGTTTGCATATCATTTCGTAAAAGCGGTTTTGTATTTCAGTTTGTGGGATATTGACGAAACCCGAGAAGAATGTACCAAAGCAATAATCTTAGACAAAAAATTAGGAATAACATATTATCTGCGGGGAACTTGTTATGCGTTAAGGGAATTGCACCGCAGTGCGATTCCAGACTATAAGAAAGCCTTAAAAGACGATTACAAAAAGAATGAGATTACTGCAAACCTTGCTTATAGTTATTTAAGAACCCAGAATCACTGGAAGGCACTTCGGCTGCACAAGAGAATAGTTGACAAATTTCCTAACAACGATAAAGTTCAATACAACACCGGCCTTTGTTTCAAACGATTTAAGAAGTACAAAAAGGCAGTATTATATTTTGACAAGGCAATTGAGTTAAACCCAAACAATGCAGGGTATAAGCTGACAAGGGGACGAGTACTAATGAGACGAAAAAGACATCAGGAAGCTGAACCCGATTTAAAGTTTGCGTCTGACTCAGGCAATCAGATTTCAAGAGAACTACTAAGAACCAACTCGGAAGTCCTTGAAAACAAGATTTCTTCAAAACGAGCGAAATGGACGTGACCCTATGCCTTGAAGGATTTTCCTAAAAACCGCGATGCCGCCGAAGTAGCGTTTGCGCATTGTTAGCCGCTGCCCAATAATTATTATTCATCGGGTTAAACCGGTGCCAAACAAAAGTTGCTCACTCAAGTAGCTCCGAATTGCTTAGGCCTACGGCCTGATGCGCAGTATCAGTCAAGCGATCG
>JAGWBA010000084.1:0-9562 GCA_021296215.1 Flavobacteriales bacterium | reverse complement strand
GCACCCAAGTAGCATCACAAGGGTAGAGGAGCAGCGAGAGCTATCGGGATAAGCCTGGCGTTCAGGGTTTGCGGCTAACAACGGATAAATCTCTATTTTTAAGACTTATTCTCACATTTGCATTTTTTCTCACTGGATTTCTGCAACGTAAAGCTCTATGGAATTCCGATATTTGCCAAAATTCATTTCATGCCCGCAAAGCCTTTCATACCCAAAGGTACTCGAGATTTTGGACCCGTTGAGATTCAACGCCGTCATTTCATCATGGAGCATATTCGCTCTGTTTTTGAATCGTATGGTTTTCAGCCCATCGAAACTCCTAGTTTCGAAAATCTCACTACCCTATTGGGTAAGTACGGCGATGAGGGCGACCGGCTCATCTTCAAGATCCTGAACAACGGTGATTACCTCAGCAGGTTCAGGGATTCCGATGAATCGGTGACCGACACCGACTTACATAAAGTTACTGAAGAAATTTCGAAAAGAGGCCTTCGGTACGACCTTACCGTTCCCTTTGCGCGGTACGTGGTCATGCACCAAAGTGAATTCTCCTTGCCCTTTAAGCGCTATCAGATTCAGCCCGTTTGGCGAGCCGACCGACCTCAAAAGGGTCGTTACCAGGAATTTTATCAGTGTGACGCCGATGTAGTGGGTTCCAAGAGCCTGCTTCAGGAGCTCGATTTCATTCATATTTACGACGAGGTCTTTGACCGCTTTGGGCTCGAGGTCGAGATTCGCATTAATCACCGCGGGTTGCTCACGGCCCTTTCCGAGCTGATCGAATCGCCCGATAAGGTGGTCGACTTAACCGTAGCGCTCGACAAACTCGACAAGATCGGTCGCGATGGGGTCGAAAACGAATGGCGCGAACGCGGCATTTCTGAGGAGGCCATCCAACGACTCGCACCCTTGTTCGATATGCCCCGAGAGTTCGCCGCCCAGTTCGACATACTCGAAACCATGCTCGGAACATACTCGTCGGGCCGCGAGGCCCTGAAAGAAATGCGTTTCTTGTTCGACACTGCGGTCAACCTCGGTTTGCGGCGCGCCACCTTGCGGTGGGATGTGACGTTGGCTCGGGGACTCAACTATTATACGGGGCCGATCTTCGAAGTGGTTTCAAAAGAAGTGGAGCTCGGCTCCATAGGCGGTGGCGGGCGATACGATGACCTCACCAGCGTTTTTGGCGGTAAGGAGATGCCCGGGGTTGGGATCAGTTTCGGACTTGATCGAATATACCTCGTTCTGGAAGAGCTCGATCGTTTTCCGGATACCGTGGCGCACAACACGGACCTACTTTTCGTGAACTTTGGTGACGACGAAGTTGTTCAGTGTCTTCGGTGGGCTCAGGAAATGCGCGCACAGGGCATACGCTGTGAAGTGTATCCGGAGTCGGCCAAAATGAAAAAGCAAATGAGCTACGCCGACCGTAAAGGAATTCCCTTTGTGGCGGTCTTGGGTAGCCGCGAGATCGAACGTGGACGCATGGCCCTTAAGGACATGCGTACCGGGGAGCAATCAGAAGCTACTCCTGCCGAAGCGATCGCGCGCATTCAGGAAAAAATGATTTGAAACGACTTATCGGCATTTGGATCGCACTCATCGGCATGAGTATTCCGGCAGTGGCTCAAGTCACCGTCGAGGGTCGGGCCATCGATAAGCAAACCCGCCGAGGGGTTCCATTTGCACTCATTCAGTTCGGCCACGATCACGAGCGAACCACGACCGATAGTGCCGGATATTTTAGCCTGACCGTTGAGGAGGGTCATGCAGTTGGACACCTACACGTGCAGGCTATGGGCTATGTACATTACCACAGCGATGTTGAGCCGGGTTCCGATGCGCTGGTGGTCGAAATGATTCCTCAGAACTACTTCATCGACGAAGTTACCGTCTCCATCGAGCGAAAGAGTCCGACCACGAGCAGCAGCTCTACCGTGCTCCTCGCCGATCGCGACGATTTGCGCGAGCAATGGACGAATTCGCTTTCGACCACCCTACTCGACTTACCCGGTGTACAGTCCATGAACACGGGGGTGGGAATCGGCAAACCGGTCATTCGCGGTCTCCTGGGCTCACGCGTTCAGGTGAACGTAAACGGCATCAAGCAAGAGGGGCAACAATGGGGTATGGACCACGGGCTCGAGGTGGATCCTTTTAGCGTAGAACAAGTTGAAGTGGTAAAGGGCGCTCAGGCCCTGGCCTATGGTTCGGATGCCACGGGCGGAGTAGTGAATTTACGCCCGGCCACCCTTGCGGATCAAAAATGGAGCGGTGAGGCCACGACCCTTTATCAGAGCGTGAATCAAAGCGTCGGAGCCACGGCACAATCGACGTGGCGCAGCGAAAACGCGTGGGCAAAAGGACGCCTTTCGGGGCAGCAATTCGGCGATTATCGGGTTCCGACCGAATCTTTCGTTTACAACTCCTACCTCCTCGAGATCGAGAACGAACAACTCAAGAATACGGCCGGAGCGCAATGGAGCGCCCAGCTCGACGGAGGTTACTCAAGCGGAGACCACGACTTTTCGGCGCGGGTCAGCTGGTTCGATCAGGCCGTTGGCATATTCCCGGGAGCGATCGGGATACCTCGATCTTATAAACTCCAAGACGACGGCGAACGACGCAATATCGACCTCCCCTATCAAGATATTTCGCACGGTCGCGTGAGTTTCCACCATCACTACCACGGCGAGTCGTGGCAGTGGATCACGGACCTCGGACTCCAGCAAAATCGGCGCCAAGAGCTCAGTTTCCCGCACCTCCATGGAATTTCCCCCGACACCTCGAACACTCTGGCATTGGGGCTCGACCTTACCACTGCCACACTGAATGCCCGAGCATTTCAATATCGAGGGAATCACAAACGTCAATGGGGCGTTCAGGCCGAAGCACAACAAAACCAACGGCAAGGCTTTGAATTCCTGATCCCGGATTACCAGCGCGCACTCGCAGGTGCCTACTTCATAGATGAGTGGAGCACGGCGCGGCACGAGTTCAATGCCGGGGTACGCATCGACGTTGGGCACTACGATATCGAAGGCCACTACCAGCCCATTTACGACTACCTTGGCGACGACATCGCGGTGGTCGACTCGAACCTCAGGGCCATCGACACCACCCGTACCTTTCCGAATGTGAGCGCAGCCTTCGGCTGGATGTGTCACTGGAACGACCGCCTCACCACAAAGGTCAATATCGCGCGCTCGTACCGCTTGCCCAACATCGCTGAACTGTCGGTCAATGGAGTACACCACGGTACGTTTCGGTACGAGGTCGGAAACCCCGAAAACGACGCAGAGATCGGTTATCAGTTCAATACCGAGGTCACTTGGACCGATAGGCGCTGGAGTTTGCAATTGAGTCCGTACATCAACTACTTCACGAATTTCCTTTTCCTGAGGCCCACCGCCGAATTCTCGACATTGCCCGAGGCCGGACAACTGTTCCGGTACGAGCAAGCCGAAGCCATTCACACCGGTGCGGAACTCGCAGCCACCTGGCTGTTGAGTGCCACACAAAGTGTAGACCTGGGGGTCGAATACGTCTTTGGCTTTAATATCGACGAAAAGCTGCCCCTACCCTTTATGCCTCCTTTTAGCACTTTGGTACGCTGGAAAAGTGAGTGGCACATCCACTTCTTGGGTTCCGAGGACTGGAGCACGCAGGTGCGCTATCGCTACACCGCCGCGCAGAATCAAGTCGACCGCAATGAACGAACGACACCGGGGTACGGACTCCTGCATCTTGCCGTAGGCAATGAATGGAAAAAAGATAGTACTACTTGGGGAATGCGCCTCGAGCTTCGCAATGCTCTGAATTCCAAGTATTTAAATCATCTTAGCCGCTATCGCTACCTCAATATTCCGGAGCCCGGAGCCAATTTCGTGGTGCAGGGATACGTGAAGTTTTGATTAAATTTCTATATTTGCAACGATGTTGCATTTAAATAGATGAAATGAAGAAATCTACTCTCTTACTCTCCGCCTTTTTCGTTGTGGCGCTAGTATCGTGCAAAGACAACGACACCACCGCGCCGATCATTGCAGACGCGCATGCTACAGCGGAAGTAGCGGCCGGAGGCGAATTGGTCATTGAAGCTCATTTTACCGACGACGTTGAGCTAGGACAAGCCAAGATCGATATCCACGATCTTTTTGATGGGCACGACCATGGAAAAGTAGCTGCCAGGTGGAGCGAAACACGAGTGGTGAGCCTTGATGGTAAGGATACGGAGATCGAGGAAGTGTTTATCGTTGATACGAATGCCACGGCCGGACCTTACCACGCGCTGGTACAGTGTACCGATGCCGAGGGGAACAACGCGGATTTCATGGAAGTTGATTTTTGGGTGACCCGTGCTGATGCTCCTCAGTTCAGTGTTACTTCTCCCGTAGGCGGTACAGACTTTGAAGTTGGCGATGTCATTTCGTTCATCGGAACAGCTATGGACGACACCGGTTTGGAAAAGTTGATCGTTCGTATTTACGAAGGTGGCCCGGAAGGCGAACACGACCACGCAGCGGGTCACGACGATCCGATCTATGAAGAAGAGGTGGAGCTTTCGGGAAATACGATGTTCGACCTGTCGATGCTTTCACCGATCACCATCGACGCAGCTTGGCTTGAAGGCGAATCGCAAATGGACTTCACGATCGAGGTCTCAGGCATCGATATCGACGAAAACATCGCCCACACCGAAATGCATTTTCAAGTTCACTGATTTGTTGCCCGTTCTTGGCAGGACGAACATAAACCATGAGTGGTAATCTTTAACCCGTGTGCTTTATAGTGCGCGGGTATTTTTATTTCCGGGATCACCACCTCATCGAGGCAATATACCTTTCCGCAATTATCACACTCTAAGTGAAGGTGATGGTCGTGATGGTGATCGGAATCGCAGGCATCGACACAGAGGGCGTAGTTACCTACCCCGCTTTCATTCACGATGCGGTGGACTAGTCCGCTTTCTTCGAAGGAGGTCAAGGTGCGGTAAATGGTCACCCTGTCGAACTCACTGAGCCGGCCTTCCAGTTCCGATTGAGCTAAGGCAGCTTCGCTTTTTCGCAAGATCTCGAGGGTCCGCTTTCGAATGGCCGTGATTCTCAGTTTGTGGTTTTTCAGTATTTGTTCGATCTCACCCATATTGCGAAAGTAAGAAATCGATCACCAGAGATAAACTCGCATTTGGATTCCGATTACTAAATTTGTCCATAACCCCATGAGTAAATATGGGTCTCTGAGCTTAAATAATCTTGAGTATCAAACCTTCCATACGAATACCACTGGTTGTTGCTATTGCCGCAGAAACGATGCTTAGCAGTTGTAATGGGCGCGACGATGATACCACGGTGCCCATCATCGAATCACTCTCAATGAACAAGACTCAAGTCTCGGCTGGCGAGAGTTTTGAAGTGGAGACGACCGTTGCAGATGACCGCAAGTTGAATCAGGTGAAGTTCGACATTCACGATCGTTTCGACGAGCACGATCACGAGCGTCCCGCTGGAATTCCCTGGAAAGAAACTCGAATTGTGCCCGTTGACGGTCCCGGATATTTGCTCATTGAGTCGTTCACCGTGCCACAGAATGCTACGGCCGGACCTTACCACGTGGTGGTACAAGTGGTCGATCGCGCGGGAAACACAGGTCAATTCCGAGAGACGAATTTTTGGATTGCGAATCCGGTTATGGCCCATATAGAGCTGCAATCTCCCGACCTTCAATCTTCGCCACAATACGATCCGGGCGATGTGCTCGCACTATACGGAACCGTTACGGATAACAGCGAAATTCACGAAATTCGGGTAGAGCTGTTCGATGAGGAAGGGACGGTATATATGAACTTTGATGAAGAGCTCGCCGGACAAGGCATAACGAGCTACAACCTCAATACAGCTCCGGTGATCACCTTTGACGAAGCGACCTTTGGCCCCTCCACTAAAACTTTAACCTTGTCGATCACGGCCCTTGACGATGACGAGAACATAAGTCAAGTAAAGGGTAACATTCAATACAAGTAAGCGACCGTGGATTTCATCGCACTTTCAGTTCCGATATTCTTTGCGCTCATTTTCTTTGAGCTTTTTATTTCGTGGCGCAGGCAACGATATTTGTATCGGTTCAACGATGCCGTGACCAACCTCTCATGTGGCATTGGATCTCAGATACTTGGTGCTTATTTCAAGGTGCTCATCTTTATCGCCTACACGTATCTGTTCACCTATTTTCGCATAGCCACCATTCCGGAAACTCCCCTCAACTGGTTTCTACTTTTTCTCGGGGTAGATTTCTTCTAATACTGGTTTCATCGACTGAGTCACGAGATCAACTTTATTTGGGCCACGCACATCGTACATCATCAAAGCGAGGAGTACAATTTAAGTGTAGCCCTACGCCAAAGTTGGTTCCAAGGACTTTTCAGCCGGTTCTTTTACATTTCTTTGGCGATTGCCGGTTTTAGCCCGATCATGATCGTAACGGTCGGAGCCTTCAATACGTTGTACCAGTTTTGGATTCATACGCGAACGATCGACAAAATGGGTCCACTCGAGTGGATCCTCAATACGCCTAGCCACCACCGCGTTCACCACGGCAGCAACCCAAAGTACATCGATAAGAATGACGCCGGCACCCTCATTATTTGGGACCGTATGTTCGGTACTTTCAAGGCCGAGGAAGAAGAACCCACCTATGGCATTACCAAGCCTCTCGCCAGTTGGAACCCCGTTTGGGCGAACTTCCATTACTGGGATGAACTCATTGCCCTAGCGAAAGAATTGCGCGGCTTCACCGACAAGATCAAAGTATTCATAAAGCCACCGGGATGGCGTCCCGAATACTTGGGTGGATTCCACCCCCCGCCCGAGATCGACGAAAAGACGTACCGAAAATTCGATATTCCGACCGTAAAGGGTTTAGGCCCTTACCTCTTGTTGCAGTTCATTGTGGTCATTGCACTCACTAGCTAATTCATGTTCACCAGCGCGGCCATGTTCGATACGGATAGCGGGCAGCTCTTTGCACAATATACCGTCCTGGCGGCGTACGTAATCTACGCGATCTACTCCATCGGGCTGGCCTTCGAAGGTCGCCGAACGTTCATGACCCACGAAGTCGTACGACAAATCTCACTGCCGATCATGGTCCTTTGGCTCTTCGGCATGGTTCGATTTGGGCGATCGGAATCACCCTGGCGCTTATTTCGGTCTTTTGGCTAAATTCGCTTAGACCGAAACTCCGTGCCGAATCCCATGAATCGTAACCTAACCCACCGGGTCCTCTATTTCATCGCCCTTACCCTCGTAATCGTCGGTGTCGAAGCGGATCTCCCTTGGCTGAATTACATTTTCAAGCCGCTGCTCATCCCCATCCTTTGGAACTACCTTCGTGAACATGCTGATGAAAATACCCGGGTTTTCCGAGCCTTACAAGCCGCATTGTTCTTCAGCTGGCTGGGCGATGTCACCTTGATGTTGGGGAACGATTTCTTTCTCATGGGCCTCGGCTGCTTTTTCCTTGCCCGGCTAAGCTATACCGTGATCTTTTCACGACAAGGGAGCCCAACCCTCAAAATGTACCAACGCGCCCTCATCGCCTTGCCTTTTCTCGGTTATTTGGGATTCCTCCTCCGCCTTATTCTGCCTGTTTTGGCCTCGCGGCCAGATGCGGGTGCCCTCCGAGCGCCCATCATTTTCTATGGCATCATGATCACGGCCATGGGAGTAACGGCGATCTGGCGAACGGTGAAGCCGCGTATAGCGTACACCTGGATCGCCATTGGAGCTGTTTTCTTCATCGCCTCAGACAGCCTTCTCGCCTACGATAGATTCGTTTCGGAGTTGCCTGCGGCCGGATTAGGAGTGATACTTACTTATGGTGTGGCTCAATTCGGAATCGTGCACGGGAGTAAGTTCTACCTGAAGCATTAACTTTGCCGGGCAGAATCGAAACCTATGTTTGAAATCACTACACAAGCACTCGACCTCACTACACTCTACGAGGTATGGAGCGAGCACCAACCCATTGTCCTCTCACAGGAGTCAAAGGATAAAATTACTCAGTGCCGGGAATACCTCGACCGCAAGATCGAAGTGACCGACTCCCCTATCTACGGCATCAATACCGGGTTTGGAAGCCTTTGTAAAGTTTCGATTTCGCGTGATAAAATTGAGCAGCTACAGGCTAATCTGGTCATGTCACACGCTTGTGGCACCGGAGACCTCGTTGATCCGGAGATCGTACGTTTGATGCTCTTGCTCAAGATTCACGCGTTGAGTTCGGGCCACAGCGGTGTTCAATTGTCTACCGTAAAACGATTGGTCGACATGTACAACGAAGAGGTGATTCCCGTCGTTTACGAACTAGGTTCACTTGGGGCCAGCGGTGACCTTGCTCCCCTGGCTCACCTTTCACTTCCGTTGCTCGGCGAAGGAGAAGTCTACTTCAACGGGGATCGCGTTTCAAGTGAACGCGCTTTGAACGAACTCGGATGGTCGCCCATTGCACTGCGATCAAAAGAGGGATTGGCCCTCTTGAACGGTACTCAATTCATGAGTGCCCATGGCATTTACGCTCTTTTTGCCGCTCATCGACTCAGTTATTGGGCCGACTTGTGTGGGGCCCTGAGTATTGACGCCTTTGACGGACGCATAGAGCCTTTTAACGAACTCATCCACTTGGTTCGCCCTCATCGCGGCCAAATCCAAACCGCGGAGCGCATTCGTGAAATGCTCGATGAAAGTGAACTCATTTCTCGTGACAAAGCGCACGTTCAAGACCCTTATTCGTTTCGATGTATTCCACAAGTACACGGTGCATCACGCGATACTTTGAGCTACGCCACGCGCACGATAATGACCGAAATCAACTCGGTGACCGATAATCCGACCATATTTATCGAGGAAGATGAAATCATATCGGCCGGTAACTTCCACGGTCAGCCCATTGCCTTGGTGCTCGATTTCCTGGCCATTGCCATGGCAGAGCTTGGTAGCATCTCCGAACGCCGGACTTATCAGCTCGTTAGTGGCCTGCGTGGATTACCCGAATTCCTGGTAGCCCATCCCGGGCTCAACAGCGGCTTTATGATTCCTCAGTACACTGCCGCCAGCATTGTTAGCCAAAACAAACAACTATGCACTCCGGCTTCTATTGACTCCATCGTTTCGAGCAACGGACAAGAAGATCATGTGAGCATGGGAGCCAATGGCGCAACGAAGTTGATCAAAGTGATCGAGAATTTGGAACGCATTTTGGCCATCGAATGGCTGAATGCCGCTCAGGCACTCGAATTTCGTCGTCCGGCCAAGACCAGCCCGCTGCTCGAATCCCTAGTAGCTGAGTATCGCGCAACCGTTCCCTTCGTTGAGGACGATCGTTTTTTAGGTGCCGATATTCAAAAGACCCTGGAGTTCATGGGATCGACCGCTATTGATGTGGTGGTGTTGTTCTGATTGGTTGGATGGTTGATACCAAAATTTCGAACGAGTCTGTTCAGAAAAGTGTGTCACTTAACTTAGTGATATGAAAAAGCAAGAAATATCGAAAGCCGGCTTACAAG
>JAGWBA010000083.1 GCA_021296215.1 Flavobacteriales bacterium | reverse complement strand
CGATACGAAACTGTTCCTCTATAGACTCCAAAAAGTATTCGCCTGATCCTGCTACTCCCCATAAAAAAGACCTGATCCATTGAAACTCATCGGCCGGCAGGTCCTGTGTAAACGAGATGCCGTTCGATACAGTATCCACTTCTTCGGTGATCACAGGTGCCGGGACCGAACCACAGCACACTTCTTGAAAATAATACTCTTGGTTGGTGGGTAAGTTCACATATCGACATACGAGCCCCGATGGCCACTCAATGATCAGTGAATCCAACTCGGTAGCTCCACCTACTCCAAAGTGCTGCTTTAAGTCGTTTTGACCTTGTTTTTGACTAATCGCTTGTACCTCGCGAGATCTCCAAACCTGATTCCCGAACAGGTTGAAATAGATCTTGACCTTTGCTCCAATAGCCGATTTATTCGATACTAAACCCTCGAGCTCTACTTGTAAATAGTTGTTGCCATCCGAGGTGGTATTTAAGAAGTAGGCGTTGTTGCTGCTCCAAACAGGTACATAAAGGTCGAGCATTCCATCGCCGTTGAGGCCCCCCATACTGGGTCCGTCTGAACCCGCTTGTAGGTTTGCCGAACTCGCTGTCGCGCTAAAGACGCCACTTCCGTTGTTCAACCAAAGCTCACTTGCTCCCAAGAACGCCGCAATATAAAGGTCGAGGTCTCCGTCATTATCGACATCGCCGGAGACACTGCTGTTCGCAGTTTGGTTGTGCACGGGTAAGTGGGTAGAGGTAACGTCGGTGAAATTGAATCCTCCATTATTCATGAGCATGGCGTAACCAAAGGCCCGAGAACCAACCATGAGGTCATGGTCTCCGTCGTTGTCAAAATCCTTGGCCTCTACACTTCGAACATTTGAAAGGGTCGACAGCGCTGCCGGTGTGGCGTCCACAAAAGTTCCCTCCTGATTCTCATAGATCGCCGAAGGCTGCCAGCGGTGAATGCGAATAGCATCCTGATCGCCATCGTTATCGAGGTCCGAAAACAAGGTGTTGGTGCTCCATGAAGAGAGATTGTCGATCGGTGTATTCACCGAAGTAAAGTTCAACCCACCCATATTCTTGAATAGCGAGTCGCGGTCATCCCGTGCGCACATTAAAATATCGAGCAGACCGTCATTGTCGTAATCCGCAGTTCCCGTTGAATTGCACTTGACCTGATAGTCGGTCGGACCACCGACTTGCACCAACGCGTAATTGCCTCCTCCCAGAGTCTCAAAGAATAAATTATACTGAACGGGAACGTTGCCCGACCCGCCCGTGGGAATAAAAACATCCAGGTCCCCATCGTTGTCGAAATCGGCCCAAGTACTACTCTGCGTGTCCCAATCCGTTTGTAATACCAGCGGGTGGTTTGTTATACTGGTGAAGTTTCCGGATCAATCGTTTTCAAAGAGCACGTTGTTCAAGTTATTGCCAATGGTGACGTACACGTCGAGATCACCGTCCCCGTCGTAATCGACCATGGATGAACCCGATCCACCATTCGTGGTGACCGAATACGCGGTAAAGGTTTGCCCGTTCAGGACAACGGTGCTGGCAAGAAATATGGAAAGGGTAAAAAAGTATCGCATCAAAAGGGAATTAGGATAAATATAAAGAATCTTAATTACTGAGGTATTCCGACGATTCGAGCTTTTCTAGAACCTTATTTATGTCTTAACTTCGGTGCACAAAAGTGATCTAGTGAACGTACATTTCATCGCCATTGGCGGATCGGCCATGCACAACCTCGCATTGGCACTTCAGGCTTCGGGGCACCGGGTAACCGGCTCCGACGATCATATCTTCGAACCCGGTAAAGGTCGTTTGCGGGATGCAGGATTATTACCTCCTACGGAGGGATGGGAAACTGAGCGGATCACCGAAGACCTCGATGCCGTTATTCTCGGTATGCACGCTCATGCCGATAACCCCGAGCTCGCCAGAGCTCAGGAGTTGGGGCTCAGCATTTACAGCTATCCGGAATTCTTGTACCATCAAAGTCAGGACAAGACCCGTGTGGTCATTGCCGGGTCGCACGGAAAAACCACCATTACCAGCATGATCCTTCATGTGCTGGGGTATCATGAGCTGGAAACCGATTTTTTGGTCGGAGCACAATTGGCGGGCTACGACGTGATGGTGAGAATCTCGCCGCAGGCGGAATTCATGCTACTCGAAGGCGACGAATACCTGAGTTCGCCCATCGATCGACGACCGAAGTTCTTGCATTACCGGCCCAATGTAGCATTGCTCTCTGGCGTTGCCTGGGATCATGTGAACGTGTTCCCGACCTTCGAAGATTACCTCGATCAGTTTCGGCAGTTCCTCATGGTCATTGAACCGGGTGGCGCGGTAATTTACAACGAGGAGGATGAGCATGTGCAACGCCTGGTCGAAGAAACTCCCAACGAGATCAAACGCTTCCCCTACAGTACTCCGAAATACCATGTGGATGGTGAGCAATGTGTGCTTGAGACGTTCATGGGCGATCTTCCGCTCAAGATCTTTGGAAAGCACAACCTGAACAACCTCGAAGGAGCGCGCTGGATCTGCAATCAGATGGGGGTGACCGACGAACAGTTTTACGAGGCCATTCAGACCTTTAGCGGTGCCAGTAGGCGCATGGAGCTCCTCGCCAAGAACGATGATATCGCCGTGTATCGCGATTTCGCACATGCGCCGAGCAAGGTGGCCGCAACCGTAAAGGCCGTTCGAGAGCTGTACCCCGGACACCGATTCATTGCGGCGCTCGAACTGCATACCTACAGCAGTTTGCAAACGAAATTCATGCCCGAATACCGAGGTTCCCTCCATGCGGCCGATGAAGCGTTGGTGTATTATAATCCGGCCGCGGTCGAAGCGAAGCGCCTGCCAGCCATCACGCCCGAACAGGTTCGCAAGGCCTTCGATAACCCGGATATCGCAGTCTACGACGATTCTAAAGCCCTTTTTAGCCGCTTGGATGAACCCTTCGACGGCGGCACCGTTGTACTCCTCATGAGCTCCGGAAACTTCAATAATATCGATTTACCCGCTTGGGCCAAGGTTCGGGCCGAATGAGTCGTTTCAAACTACATAAACTACCCGTTGAAGATACGCAGGCCTTTTCGAGCCTAGTGATCGATTACGCCAAAGACGACGAAAAGCTGCGCCAATTTTATGGCCTTCGGCCCGATGCGGAAGTCTTCGAAAAGCAGATGAAAGCGAAATCGCATTTCGACAGCGAACATCGTTATACCTTGGTCAAGGCCTTGACTGAACAATACGGGCGCCTCAAAAATGTGCAGGTCGATAGTGATCGGGTCGAAAAGAATGTGATCGCTCTCGAACACGCCAATACCTTCACAGTTACTACCGGGCATCAGCTAAACTTGTTTACTGGCCCGCTGTACTTTTGGTATAAGATCGTGCACGCGATCAACTTGGCGCGGCATTTGAAGAACAAGTACCCCGAGTATGACTTTGTTCCGGTGTACTGGATGGCCACTGAGGATCATGATTTCGATGAGATCAATCACATAAACCTTTTTGGCGGTACGCCGCGGTGGGATCGACCCGATGGGGGAGCAGTAGGCCGAATGGACCTCGAGGGCTTCGCCGATGTACTGAATGACCTCTCTGAGGTCATGGGCCCCGGAGCCAATGCCGGATACCTCAAGGGTCTCTTTGAACGCGCCTACACGGAGCAAAGCACGCTGGCCGATGCTACTCGATACCTCGTGCACGAGTTTTTTGCGGAGGACGGATTGGTGATCGTCGATGGAGACGAACCCTCGCTAAAAGCGCTTTTTGGAAGAGCAATGGAACGCGAGATGAAGGAAAAGGTGACCTTCAACACCTCGATATCCGCCGTTCAATCTTTGGAGCGTTATTACCACGTTCAGGTGAATCCACGGGAGATCAATTTGTTTTACCTCGATGACCGAAGTCGACAGCGTTTAGAGGCCAATGATATAGGTTGGCATGTCGTCGATCGCGACAAAAACTTCACGCCTGACTCCTTTGATGCGGAGCGAGTCGAACACCCGGAGCGATTCAGCCCCAATGTGTTGATGCGCCCCCTGTATCAAGAGGTGATTTTGCCCAACCTCGCGTATATAGGCGGTGGGGCAGAGGTGGCTTATTGGATGGAACTCAAAGCGTCGTTCGATGAACACGATGTGCCGTTCCCGGTGCTCTTTCTTCGAAATTCAGCACTGCTCATTTCTGATAAAAACGACGACAAACGTCAGCGCTTGGGGATTGGCTATCCAGAGTTGTTTCAGCCCACTGAAGAAATCGTAGAGTGCTGCGTATCCGAGCACAGTAACGAGAACCTCGACTTCTCAGAGTACCGGTCTATGCTTGAGGAAATGTTCGGCGAAATGGAGGAGATCGCCCGACGCACCGAAAAGAGCTTTGACGGAGCGGTAAAAGCGCAAAGGCAAAAGCAACTAAACGGTCTCGATAAATTGCACAAGCGACTGGTCAAGGCCGAAAAAAGAAAGCACGAGCAACTTGCAGAACGCATCAGAGACCTTAAAATGGCCCTCTTCTCGAAGGGAAAACTTCAAGAGCGCCACGACAATTTCATCCCTTTTTATCTGGAGTATGGTGATGAGTTCAAAACGGGTCTGATCGAACACCTCGATCCATTTACATTCGACTTTCACATTCTTACAGAACGCAGCGAAAGCTGATAAAAGTCAGAGCTTAAACTGACGCTTCGCATGTCATATCTGATGCTTGCATAGGAACTTTGTAGCTAATGAAGTTCCCACCGCCATGAAACGTTTGATCCACGTCTTATTTGCCTTGACCGTCTCTTTTGGGGCGCTGGGGCAACAAGAGCACTACTACCAAGTTTTCTCGATTGCGGAGTGTAATAACGATATAGAAATCAATTTAACCCCACTGTTTGAATCGACCCCCGATGTGTTGGTTCTTTCGCTCGACCCCTTCGAAGCCGACTCCTTTCACTACCACTTGTTTAACATGCACGGCGTCTCTATGCGTACAGGAAAAGTAGTGTATAACCGTACGGAGATCCTGATGGCCGATTACCCTACCGGGAGTTACATTTATTGATATCCACCGACGAAGAGGATATTCAACTTTTTCGCACCAAGAAGAAGGTACTGGAGTAATGCTCCTTATTAAACCAATTATTTACAAGGAGCTGTTTTAAGTTCGGCGGCCGTGACGTTGGACTTGAAAAGGATATATCGTCTTTGTGGATGCTTAAGTAAAATTGAGGGCAATCACGACTTCAGCAGTAACAGCATCAGTAATGCCAACAGCAAGGGCTCCAGCAGAGCCAAGAGCTTCAGGAAAAGCCACTAGGCTATACCTTACAGCCATGAATGGAGTATTGGTTTTGATCACTATGGCTACATTTTCAGACTATTCTCACACCATTGGGAAAAATGGACTTAATGCACAGAATTACGATATTCAACCACTCAACCACTCAACTAACTCTTGGACCTCCTCGTCATAGCCATCGTCGCACTATTGACCAGCTGGCTAACGCTACTCAGCGGTTTTGGGCTGGGAACGCTGCTGTTGCCGGTGTTTGCCCTATTTTTTGAGGTCGAGGTTGCCATTGCTCTTACGGCGATCGTACATGTGCTCAACAACCTGTTCAAATTCGGTTTATTGGCCAAATGGGTGAACCGCGGGGTAGTCCTTTGGTTTGGCGTTCCAGGTATACTCGGGGCCTTTCTGGGAGTGCGAATGCTTTCGCGTTTAAGTCATTTAGATTCGTGGTTTGTTTCGGATACCGTAGTTGTGGATCCTTTGAGCGCGGTGATCGGTGTGCTGATGATTTTCTTCGCATTGACCGAGTTATTTCCGAAAATGAAGCAATTCTCCTTCAAGCGCAACCTGCTTGCCTTAGGTGGAATTTTTTCTGGTTTCTTTGGCGGACTAAGCGGTCACCAAGGCGCATTGCGGAGCATGTTTTTGATCAAGGCCGGCCTCTCGAAAGAGGTCTATATTGCTACGGGAGTTGCCATTGCCTTGCTGATCGATTTTACCCGTATTCCCATGTATTTAATGCGGATGCCTCGCGGCATGATGCACGACCACTGGGCCCCGGTGATCATCGCGACCGGCTTTGCCTTTTTCGGGGCACTGGTCGGCAAGCGCATGATGAAGAAGGTCACCTTCCGATTCGTTCAGATTTTGGTGGGGATCATGATGATCGGTATCGGTTTTGGGCTCATATTGGGCGTTTTTTAAAGCTTTCGCAACATTAGTTCAACCTAGACAACGTAGTTGTTAACTCCTATGTGGCTTCATGGCTGACATTTACCAAAAATTAAAATCCATGAAGACAATTGACAGCACTATTCTACGAATCTTGTTCTTTTTAATGCTCTTCTCGTTAAACGGTTGTGTTATTCCGGATGAATACGAATTCTGGGATATCGGAGACCAACAATTGAGTCCAGAAGCTGAAATGATACTGGGGTTTAAGTACCTGGGGCAGTTCGAAAGCAGTCACTATTACTACTCCATAACCTCGTATTCCGGAGATTCAGCTTATAGAATGAGCAGATCACTTCCGGGTCATCTGTTGGTGATTAATTCGGCGCGCGAGAATGATTTTCTCGACCGAAGGGTGCTTATGAAATGCAACCGTTCTTGGATAGGGCTTAGCGATTGGCAACAGGAAGGTCAATATGTATGGGTGAACGGTGATTCCCTTAATTACACTTGTTGGGGTCAATGGTACTATACATATGATCCGACTCATTTCGATCCGTCGCTTTGTGATTCGATCCCAACATCTCCAATCTGTGAGAATGATCATTTTATTTTACGGTATGAAGTTGACGGTGCGGACATAATATGGCCGATCTGGCAAAACTTGAATGGTTCGCAGGAGTATCATAAGATGATCTTGGAAGTACCTTTCGAAGAGTTTTAAATGGACTACCCAATGTTCTCAGTCCTCTTTTTTGTAAAAAATAGCCATTGACTTCATAATCCTTTCGAGTATGCGCATCCTTATTTTGATCGCCTTATTGATGTTTGTATGCCTCAGCACCCGGGCTCAATACAATGAGCTATGGTCTACAGCCATACCCGACACGGCACAGCCCGAATGTCTACCGATATGTCTGATTTAATTTCGGACGGTTCGCGTATTTGGGCCTATACTAGATCTTACTCCTCTAAAACGGATACCGAATACGAACGCATATCAGTACTTAATTTAAACGGGTCCATATTGTATTCGAGCAATGAGCAAGCTGTTGACCCCGTTATTTTTCAATTCAAAATGGAATTGCCGAACATGCCCGGGGTGATTGAAGTTGATAGTACAGTGCGGGTTAAAACGCTTCAGGGTAATGCGCTGCTCGACTCAACCATTCTGCTGCCCCGCCTGATCAGTAATGCCCATCTCAAGGCTCAAAAATTGGAGAATGGGTATTTTATCAGAACCGACATTGACTTTTCGACCAGAGCAGATTACACTACTTATGGCGCAACGACGAGCTCCTTGGGCGCCTTGATCTTGTTGGATCCAATTCTGCAAGTAGACACCATCATTTTTGAAAGCAGGAGTGATATGAACGGTCCCTATGTGCATTCATTCCACCAGAGTGCAAACGCCAATACCGTATGTTTTTCTCACCCTACAAGTCAATGGCCCTATGATACCCTCACTATCGAAATTTTCGATAGGCAATGGAATCATCAGAGCACGGTGTCGGTCAACCAGGTATTTGGAGATGCCGACCCTGATTTCTACAATACCCAAATAAACTTCTTTTTCGCCGATGGAGATACTTTAATCATTTGTGGCACAAATATTTTTGAGAATGGCTGCGAATATTTCACCGAAGCCTATAGTGTTTCGAATGATTCGATTTTATGGAGCAATACTCAATATATCGATTGCGAGGCTTGGCTTTTTTGTAATTTTTATTTCGATGATTCTTATAGAAAGAGTGATGGTAATCTAATCTACTCAGTCAATGCCCTGTTTTTTACGGGGTATTCGTCTTGGCTACTCCGATTGTCAATTGATGGGCAAGTCGACACATTACGCGAGAATTCAACCGGTAACTTTGAAAGAAATTTTGCCAGATTGCTGAATCATAACGGTATCGTTTACACGCTCAATCACTATCAGACCCCTGGAGCAACAGTTCTGAATTTATCATTGAGGCGCTTTTGGATAGCGCGACGATTTCAACTTTGGAGTATGCGGAAGTTGGCCTGGAAGTCTTCCCAAACCCTTCCGCTGGGAGGGTAACATTGAGGTCGACTCAAAACATCGAAGAAGTGCGCGTCTATAACTCCTTTGGTGTAGAGGTCTATCGCAGCGATATGTTTGACGGTACGGAGGCTCAGCTTTACCTACAAGACCTATCTGCCGGGACCTACTTTATCCATTGTGGGCAGGGTAACGGAATAGTTGGTGTTGAAAAACTGGTTCTGTACCGATGAAACGACCATCATTTCACGGGCAAAATGTACCTTTGCGCCATGCAAGAAATGATCCTGATCCTCGATTTTGGTTCGCAGTATACGCAGCTCATTGCCCGCCGAGTGCGCGAACTCAACGTTTATTGTGAAATCCACCCATTCAACGACTTCCCGGAGATCACCGAGAACGTAAAAGGTGTAATCCTAAGCGGTAGCCCATTCTCGGTTCATTCCGAAGATGCGCCACAGCCCGATGTGTCAGCTATGAAAGGCAAGCTCCCGCTGCTCGGTGTTTGCTACGGTGCCCAGTGGTTGGCTCACACAAACGGTGGTTCGGTAGAGCCTTCGAAGGTCAGGGAATACGGTCGCACCAATTTGAGCTTTGTCAATAACGATAGCACCTTGTTCAAAGGGGTGAATATTGGCTCGCAGGTATGGATGAGTCATGGCGACACCATCAAGCAACTCCCCGAAGGTTACGAGATCATTGCCTCTACAGCGGACGTTGAAGTGGCCGGATACCACATTCCCAATGAAGATACCTTCGCCATTCAATTCCACCCCGAGGTGTACCACAGTACGGACGGAAAGACATTGCTTCAAAACTTCGTGGGCGATATTTGCCGATTTTCGCGCGATTGGACCCCAAACAGCTTTATCGAAGACACGGTAGCTCAATTGAAAGAACAATTGGGGAACGATAAAGTGGTGCTCGGACTCTCGGGTGGAGTAGATTCTACCGTGGCAGCCGTGCTGCTCGATAAGGCCATCGGGGAGAACCTGTACTGTATATTCGTCGACAACGGATTGCTCCGCAAGAACGAGTTCGAGAGTGTTCTTGACCAGTATAAACACATGGGACTCAATGTTCGAGGAGTCGATGCCAAAGATCAGTTCATCGGAGCTTTGACCGGCATCAGCGATCCGGAAGCCAAAAGAAAAACGATTGGTCGTGTATTCATCGAAGTATTTGACCAAGAAGCGCACAAGATCGAAAACGTGAAGTGGTTGGGCCAAGGAACGATTTACCCCGATGTGATCGAGTCGGTAAGTGTTAAAGGACCATCAGCGACCATCAAGAGTCACCACAACGTCGGTGGCTTACCCGACTTCGTGAAACTCAAGGTCGTGGAGCCACTGAATACCCTGTTCAAAGATGAGGTGCGACGCGTTGGCCGCACGCTGGGCATCAATGAAGAACTGCTCGGCCGTCACCCTTTCCCCGGACCGGGATTGGCCATTCGTATCCTCGGTGAGATCACACCCGAGAAGGTGGCAACCTTGCAAGAGGTAGATCACATTTTCATCAGTGGACTCAAAAACGACGGACTGTACAACGACGTGTGGCAGGCCGGAGCGATGCTGCTTAGCACCGTGAATAGTGTAGGGGTCATGGGCGACGAGCGCACCTATGAGAATGCAGTAGCGCTCAGGGCTGTGGAATCCACGGACGGAATGACCGCCGATTGGGTACACTTGCCCTACGAGTTTCTGGCACGAATTTCGAACCAAATCATTAACCGGGTAAAAGGAGTGAACCGCGTCGTTTACGATATCAGCTCCAAGCCCCCCGCTACCATCGAATGGGAATAAGAACGAAATATTAATTCTGAATTTTAATTCTTAAGGCTTAAGACCGGAACAATTGGATAGATTTGTTCTGTAATGCCTGTAAAATATAGCCAACTCAGCGATTACAAAAT
>JAGWBA010000082.1 GCA_021296215.1 Flavobacteriales bacterium | reverse complement strand
CCCAATGTATTGAGCGCATGGGTGATGCTGGGTATGGACGGGAATACAGACATTGAGCAGAAGTCCGGCAACTTCAGTAATGATGAATTAGAAAAGGTAACCGTTTACCCAAACCCAACTTCGGGAAGAATAGTCATCGAAAGTGACGATCTATTCAAAGCTGAGAATCAACAAGTTTCCATTGAAATTTTAGACCTATTTGGAAGAACGGTTTTTACAAACGATGTGGTATTCACTGGAAAAGCATACGGGTTCTATTTGAATGAAATGCCTCCTGGGATTTATCAGTTAAGCCTCAGCTACAATAATAAGCAAGAGGCTCATTCCCTTGTGGTTAAGCCTTAATGATGCGTTTTCGATCAATATTTGCCTTAATGGCGTTGGCTGTAATGGCCGCGAAATCGACACGTGGTCAAAACCTGATAGTCAACCCCTCTTTTGAAGAGTATAGTGTTCCATGTGAAGATGTTATTGGGAGGAGTCAAATATTCGATGCAGCCGGCTGGCAGAGAGCTGCAAGGCAATTCAATGGAGATAGTGATTTGATGAGCCCTTGCTCAATTGCCGATTATACTGTACCAATCAATCTTAGCGGATTCCAAGCAGCTCAATACGGAACTAATTATGCTCTATTGGCTACAAGGTTTCTTGGTATTCCCATGTTAGCAGTTCTATACATGTTGAGTCAATTCAACCTATGCTGGAATTCCCTCTTACTCCGGACTCCTGTTATACTTTCCGGTGTCACATATCTAGACCTGAAGCATATACAGTATTAAAACCCTTTGGTTTAGATTTATACTTTAGCTCCGAAGAGTTCACAATGCGAGAGTATACCGTCCCAAGCCTAACTCCTTTGTTTTCATTCACTAATCTCGACACTGTATCAAATATTGATTGGACAGTTATTTCAAAAGACATTCAGCTACAAGACTCAAGCCAATTTTTAACCTTGTCATGGTTTTCAGTTCCTCAGAGCTACCATGAAATAACAGTATATTATGGAGGGTTCTTCATAGACAACGTTGTTCTTTACCCTTGCAATGCCTCAGTATATATAGCTGACGCAGGAGAAGATGAAACTGTTTGTAAGGGGGATTCCATGGAGTTGTCTACACCTTACCGAAACGACGAATATATGTACTGGTGGGTGAACAACTTTGGAGACACGATCAGCACAGANNAACTGAGTATTACCTCGCTCAAATGGACTTTAAGTTCGACATCACTTGGGATACGGTACGTGTATTCAACAAGTCGTGTTTGGAACTGGAACTGCCCAATGTTTTTACCCCCAACGGCGATAGTCAAAACGACCTTTGGATTCCGACGGGAAAGGACCTAGATAAGATTGACCTTCAGGTCTATTCCCGTTGGGGAAAGCAGGTATGGAGCTATTCCGGACCGTTCGACGAACTCGAAAGCCGGAACGGCGGCAATGCACCCGAAGGGTCGGGACGGAAAAACCGTTGAGAAAAAGGCGTCGATTACTTTATTGAGATAAAGATACTATCAGTGCTATCAGTGGCACTACGCACTATCAGTGGTATAAGTGGTATAGGTTGCGCTGCGTGCTAGAAGTTGTATTAGTGAATGTGAATTTTACTTCGCAAAGGAAATTCGCGGCGATGCCGCGAGTGCATTCCTTTTGGAGTCAATGACCTTTACTCGCTCATGAAAGCCTAAAGCATAAAGTCCAGAGCAGAAGGCTTAGCTCTAAGCTTTAGACTTTGCGCTCTTGACTTCGTGAGAATTCAATTTGCCCATGGCTCACTGCCGTCAATGACAGTTACAACTCTTGTTGAACACCAACTCCACCTCGGGAAACCTGCGGTGGAGTTTTTCTTGTTGCTCCGGAAATACGATGATACCGCTGAAGTCGACCTTTTTCAGGTTCTGCAGTTTATCCATGGCTGCGGGGAGGTCGTCGACGTGGTTACTCCAAAGGTCCAAATAACGCAACTGAGTGAGGTTACCTAGCTCCGCCGGTAAGGTATAGAGGTCGTTCCGATTGAGAATGAGCGTATCCAGTTTAGCCAAGGAGCCTACCTCTCCGGTTAGTACGTTCAAGCGGTTACGGCTTAGATCGAGAACCCGGAGATTCACCAACTTGGAGATATTTGGATCGAGAAAAATGAGTTTGTTCCCGGAGAGTCGAAGTCCTTTCAACTGCGTCATGGTCCACAAGCTATCCGGAATACCGTGCTTCACGAATTTCATTTTACTCAGGTCGAGGTACTCGACATCACTCCAACGGTCGACCTTTTTACCGTTGACCCAATTCTGAGCACTGGAATGAACTGAAAACGTTAGCGCAATGAGTAGAATGACCAGCCTCATGTCAAAAGTACCTTAAGCGCGGATTCTTCATCGCGGTGAAGTTGAGCTTTGAGTTCTTCCAGCGATCCGAATTTTTGTTCGTCCCGCAACCGTTTGTGAAATCGCAGTGTAATCAATTGGTCGTAGATGCTCTTATCGAACTCGAAGATATGGGCCTCGATCTGGCGGTCTTGTCCGGATACGGTCGGGCGCTTACCGATGTTGCTCATGCCTTTGTACCACTCGTTTCCGACACGCACTTCGACCGCATAAACACCATCGGCCGGGATCAGCTTATATTTTTCGGGAACTTCGATATTCGCCGTGGGGAAGTCGAGTGTGCGACCCAAAGTAGCGCCGCGCACGACCTTTCCGGTAAGCTCAAAAGTAGACCCCAGGTATTCGTTCGCGGTAGACACATCCCCTTCGAGCAGGGCATTACGAACCTTGGTGGAACTCACGCTCACATTATCGAGCACCTGAGCCGGGATCTCCTCTACGTCGAAGTGATAGGTATGCCCGAACTCCACCAAGTCGTCGAAGCTCCCCTCTCTGTTCCGTCCGAAGTGATGATCGTACCCTATGACCAGCTTTTTGGTCCCGATGCGGTTCACGAGCACATCGCGAACATATTCCATTGCCGTTAATCTGCTGAACTGTTTGGTGAAGGGATGAACGATCAGGTGATCGACCCCTGCTTCGGCCAGCAAAGCCTCCTTCTCTCGTTGCGTATTGATCAATCGAAGATCTTGATCGTCGAACAACACCATACGCGGATGAGGCCAAAAGGTGAGTAAAACCGTTTCACCATCAATGGTCTCGGCTATATCGTGTAATTGCTGAATTATGCGTCTGTGCCCTACATGAACACCGTCGAAAGTGCCCGTGGTCACTACGGCATTCTTCAGTGTCGGAAAATCGTCGATCGAGGAGTAGATCTTCAAGAGATGCAGTGTTTTACACGAACAAAATTAGAAATAAAAAAAAGGAACTAGGCAGGCCAATTCAAAACGAAAATAAGCCGTACATTTGCACCCGAAAATTCAGCTTGTTTTTCTTTCATCTAATCAATCGATTATGTCGAATAACATCGGAAAAGTCGCCCGGGTAATTGGTCCAGTAGTGGACGTTCGTTTTAGCGGGGGTGCAGATGAACTCCCAAAAATTTATGATAGCCTGGAAGTGACCAAGGCCGACGGTACGGTAGTCGTACTGGAGACACAACAGCATACAGGTGAGGACACGGTTCGTGCCATCGCCATGGATTCAACGGAAGGACTCGTCCGCAACATGGATGTTGTAGCCACGGGGGCTCCCATTAAGATGCCGATCGGCGAAGGTATTCGCGGTCGTGTATTCAACGTAACCGGAGGTGCTATCGACGGTATTGGAGAGGTCGACAACAGCAATGGATTGCCGATCCACCGCGAAGCGCCCTTGTTCGAGGATTTGACCACAGCTACCGAAGTACTCTTTACGGGTATCAAGGTGATCGACCTTATTGAGCCTTACGCCAAAGGGGGTAAAATTGGTCTTTTTGGTGGTGCCGGTGTAGGTAAAACAGTATTGATTCAGGAGTTGATCAACAACATCGCAAAAGGACACGGTGGTTTGTCTGTGTTTGCCGGTGTTGGAGAGCGTACTCGTGAAGGTAACGACTTGCTTCGCGAGATGCTCGAAGCTGGTATTATCAAGTACGGCGACGATTTCATGCACAGCATGGAAGAAGGCGGATGGGACTTGACCAAGGTCGACAAAGAAGTAATGAAGGACTCGAAAGCGACCTTCGTTTTCGGACAGATGAACGAGCCTCCCGGGGCGCGTGCTCGTGTAGCCCTTTCGGGTTTGACGCTTGCCGAATACTACCGCGATGGTGAAGGAGACGGACAAGGACGTGATATCCTGTTCTTCGTAGACAACATTTTTCGCTTTACGCAAGCTGGTTCTGAGGTATCTGCACTTTTGGGACGTATGCCATCAGCCGTGGGTTACCAGCCTACCTTGGCAACGGAGATGGGTAACATGCAAGAGCGTATTACCTCTACCAAGAACGGTTCTATTACCTCTGTACAGGCCGTTTACGTACCTGCCGATGACTTGACCGACCCGGCTCCGGCAACGACGTTTGCCCACTTGGATGCCACTACGGTATTGAGTCGTAAGATCGCATCGTTGGGCATCTACCCCGCAGTAGATCCATTGGATTCTACTTCGCGTATCCTTTCTGCGGACATCGTAGGAGCCGAGCACTACAACTGTGCACAGCGCGTTAAGGAGATCCTCCAGCGTTACAACGAATTGCAAGACATCATCGCCATCCTCGGGATGGACGAATTGTCTGAAGAAGATAAGATGGTCGTACACCGCGCACGTCGTGTTCAGCGATTCTTGTCTCAGCCATTCCACGTAGCTGAGCAGTTTACCGGACTCAAAGGGGTATTGGTTGACATCAATGATACCATCAAGGGATTCAACATGATCATGGACGGTGAAGTGGATCAATATCCTGAAGCTGCCTTCAACCTTAAAGGTACCATCGAGGAAGCTATCGAGGCCGGAGAGAAAATGCTTACTGAAGCACGCTAATAAAAGCGATCATGCAATTAGAGATCATCACACCGGAAGAAAAAGTGTACAGCGGAGAGGTCGACATGGTCACCTTGCCCGGAGTAGACGGTAGCTTCCAGATTTTGAACGACCACGCCCCCATTATTTCGACGCTCGCGGCCGGTAGCATCCGGATCCTCGAAGCGGCCGGAGTAAAGGATCACCTCGACCAAATGTCGGGGAAACTCGAGCGAAGCACTGCGAATGACCGCGAATTGCTCCTCGAAGTGAACGGCGGAGTCATAGAGATGCAAAACAATAAGGTCATCGTGCTAGCCGATTAATCGAACCGACCTTTGTTTATAGTTAAAAGGCCCTTCTCTAACTCGGAAGGGCTTTTTTATTCGCCCTGTATCTTCTCTAAAATGAAGCGGATCCTAGGTCCGCTACGGCCTCCAATCGCGAAGGACGAATCGCTCATCCGTCAAGCTTCTCAAAAAAGCGACCAGTGCCTTCTTTTCGTGTATTTCCAAGCCTAGCGGCTCGATGAGCTCGTCCGCATATCCATGAGCCACACCTCCCTGGTCGTAGTGCTTCACGACCTCTTCCAGCGTGGCCATGTGCCCATTATGCATATAAGGAGCCGTTACGTCCACATTGCGCAACGATGGTGTTTTGTAGTGGTACCGATCGGTCGGGTCACCGGTCAGCCGCTCCAATCCGATATCGGCGAACAGTGTGTCTTGCCCGTTATTCCGTATTACAAAATCACTTAACAACAATCCACCGTGACAACTCGAGCATTTAGTGCGCTCACTGAAAAACAACTGCATTCCGTACTTTTCCTGATTCGACAACGCCATTTCAGCCCCTTGGACGTGCAGATCGTACCGACTACCACCACTGAGCAAGGAACGCTCAAAAACGGCGATAGAGCGCGTTATAACGAAGGGATCGAGATCTCTGCCATACGCCTGCTGACTCAAGGCCTGAAGTTCCGCATCGTCCCGAAGGGACTGAGCAATATCAACGATATTGTTAGCGAACTCGTTGTGCTCCTGGATGGGCACTAAGACCTGCATTTCGAGGGTCGGCACCCCGCCCTCGCGCATGAAATAAGGGTTGTAGGCCACGTTGGCCAGCGACGGCACGTTCTTGGTCCCGGGCCGCCCAAAAGCGCCCGGCGTGGTCGGAAACTTGTCGGCGAAAGCGAACTCAGGCTTGTGACAGCTCGCGCAACTGACGCTGTTGTCCTTAGACAAACGCGTATCAAAAAAGAGTTTTTGACCGAGCTTCCAACGATCTTCGGAAAAGGCATTATCATCAGGATCCTGCACTTCCGGAAAACCAGGAGGAACATCATAGGAAAGTTGCTCTGGGGATTCAGGCGTTCGCGAGCAGCCAATCCCGAGCCATACAAGCACAGAGATGAACGTTAACCCCCTATTTAAAAGGATTCGCATATTCTTGGTTGGTCAGTAAGACCTCGTCGGTAAAAGTCTTGAGAAAAGCTACCAAATCGGCTTTATCCTGCTCCGTGAGCATGAGCCCGGTTTGCTGGGTGTTGGCCAAAGTTACGTCCAAGGTCGACGAGCTCTTGATGCCTGAGTTGTAATGCTCTACAACTTCTTCCAACGTTTCAAAGCGGCCGTCGTGCATATAAGGGGCGGTAACTTCAATATTGCGCAGTGAAGTCACCTTCATTTTTCCTCGGTCACTTTGGAGGCCAGTCGTAAGCTCCAATCCGAAGTCATCTATATCGGCCTCGGCATCTAAACCGTTATTCATGTACTCGTCGTTCTCGAAATTCTTAGGCGAATGGCAATGGGCGCAATCGGCCCCCGACTCGTCCGGAAAAAATGGATTGTACTCGGCAAAAAACAACTCCCGCCCTCGCTCTTCGCCGGTCGTTAATTGCGCTTCGCCTCGCAAATAACGGTCGTATTTACTCTCGACTGATACAATGCTCAGCATGAACTGCTCCAAAGCCAGGGAAATAGTGGTCGCGCTTATTGGCTCGTCATCAAAGGCCCGTTTGAATTGATCGCGGTATTTGCGGTCCGCCGTCAACTTAGCCACTACGTTTTCGAGGGTTTCCGCCATTTCTAGACTGTCAATGATCGGCATCAAGGCCTGATCGCGAAGTAATGGTGCTCGGCCATCCCAAAAGAATCCATTAGAATTCCATGCCATATTAAACACCGTCATGGCCTGGCGTTTCCCCGGCAAGCCGTGAACCCCTAAACTGAAACGGTTGGTGTCTGTAAAAGCGTGTTCTTGGCGGTGACAAGTCCCACACGACATGGAGTTATCGAGTGAAAGTTTGGTCTCGAAAAACAACATCTTCCCGAGCTGAACGCCCGATTGCGTAAGTGGGTTGTCCGGCGGCAAATTGGGCACGGGAAAATCACCCGTTACCACTGCATAGGGAGTTGGGTCATACTTCACCTCACTCGGCTCATCCTTCGCGCAACCCGTGGCGAAAACAAGCAAGCCCAAGGCCGACCAAATAATGGGTTTAACGCTCATCGCTGCACCACTACACGCTCTACCGCAACGAGCTCTTCTCCTGAGTATAATTGCAAGAAGTAAATACCACTACTATTTGGCGTATCGATACCCACGCCGGCGAAGACCCCTTTTCGTACTTGAGCCCCTTGAGCATTTACCCATTCGTAGCGGTCTATGGTTCTCGAAGTTTTACTGAGGTCGAGGTATATCTGCCTAGCGGCAGGATTCGGATACGCGCGGATCGAAGCGCCTTCTTGCTCAGAAATCGATGCCACAGGACCGTTGCCGTCCGAGCTTTCGAACACCCGTAAGGCGAAATTGCCTAAAAACTCAGCCGCCTCGTCGTCTTGACCATGCTGAATCATCCCCTGATCCAAGGGAATATTGTAAAAGGCCTCAACGTAATCGGCAGTCAAGTGAACGACCACATCGCCGTTGTCATCTTCTCCGGCCGTTTCAATGGTCTGGAGCGTGTAGTTCTTATTTCCTAAGGCGTGGAACTCGTAAACCTGGGCGAGACCATTGCCCGAGGTTCCCTCCATCACTGCAAATCGGTATCCGGCAGTCCAACCCCAATGCATCGAAGGACTCTTTGGCGCCAAAGGGTGCGCCATCGGCCATGAGGCCGGATCTAAGTGGTTCCGAGCGCTATCGACCCCAATGGCAAAAGTGATTGACTCGAGCTGAGACACATTGAAGTTACCCAAGAGTTCATCAAAATTCTGTGATCCATTAACCAAGAAATAAATATCCGGCAAGTCCGTCACTTGCCCCCCGTCGTGCGTGATAGACAGGCCCGAAATGTAATATTCCAATCGATTGACGTTGAAGTCATCACCAAGATTATTCTGGCCTTGAGCACCCATGGCAAAAGGCTGACCATTGACTTCGTGATCAATTCGAAGATAAACATCTTGCTGAGCGATAGAAGACACAGTCCACAAAAGGGAAATGGCGAGTAGAACTTTTTTCATAATTTTTGATTCAAAAGAGACTTGAAAATTAAGCAATTAATCCCATAAACACAACATGGTTCACATTGCTCTTGTGGAGCGTCCTAAAAAGCATTAGCTTTGGCAAGCAAACGAAAACGCTATGAAACCCGTACTCGCTCCACTCTTTTGCGTTTTATCCCTTGCGCTTTTTGGGCAATCCGCGGACACCTCCAAGTACCAGCTGCCCGAAATCGTTCTCTCGGCGAGTAAAGCCGAACTCAATGAAAAAGAAGTCGCCCGACACCTCATCCGCGTTACCGGTGACGAACTGCGCAGCAATTCGGCCTCACTGAACGAAAGCCTCGAACACCTGGGCAGCATAGATATACAGCAGCGTAGCCCTTTTGATGTGCAGGCCGATTTAAGCATCCGTGGGGGCACCTTCGACCAAAGCCTGGTACTTATTGACGGCATCCCCATGCTCGACCCGCAAACCGGACATCACAGCCTCAACCTGCCCCTAACGTTCGATCAGGTCGACCGTGTGGAGATCCTTACGGGCGGAAGCCGATTCTTCGGCCCACAGGCTTTTTCCGGGGCCGTAAACATCATCACTAACGAGCACAAGGGAAATTACACCAAATTGCAAGTGGCGGGCGGACAAAAGGCTTTGTTCGCGGGCGGATTCACCCAAGGAGTCGTCGTAGGAGAAGACCAAATGATTTTAAGCTACTCCGGTTCGCGATCCGATGGCTATATGCGCAACACCGATTTTACCAACCAACAGATCAACGGAAAATACATCCACCCAACCGATAACGGCGAATGGGTGGTTCAAGGCGGGTGGAACGGTAAAGCCTTTGGCGCCAACTCCTTTTACAGCGTGAATTTTCCCGATCAATTCGAACAAACGCAAACCCTGTTTGGAGGGGTCCGCCACCGCGCTCAACACGGTAACTGGAAGTTCAAAAGCTACCTCATGGCGCGTCGTCACTACGATCGGTTCGAGCTGTTCCGCGAGAGCTACGAAGAGCTCGACGTGCCCTCTTGGTACACCAAGCACAACTACCACCGCACCGATGTGATCGGCGCCGAATGGACCGGTACCTACGACTACCAAAACGGCCACGCCACCAATTTAGCCCTCACGGGTCGTACTGAAAACATCGTTTCAAACAACTTAGGGGACTCGTTGGCCGGTCCGATCGAAGTCCCGGAAGGAGATGAATTCTACTACCTCGGCCGCAGACGACAAAACTACAGCCTCAATCTCGAGCACTACTACAACTGGAGACGCTTCTATTTCTCGGGGGGTGTGCTACTCAATCTCCACTCCGATTTTGGTTTCGATGTACTTCCGGGACTCGACGTCTCCTACGAAATGGGGCCCCGTTCGAACCTCTTCGCAAGCGTCAATCGCTCGTTCCGCACACCCACCTACAACGACCTCTACTACAACCTGGGCGGTGCCTTTGGGAGTCCCTTATTGAAACCCGAATACGCGTGGAATTACGAGCTAGGTTATAAGGCATATTTCCTCAAGGACTCCAGACTTACACTTCAAGCCGTAGGCTTTTATCGTCAAGGGAAAGACCTCATCGATTGGATCGAAATCATTTCCCAATCCGACACCATCTACCAAGCCTCGAACATCACGGAGATCGATTTCATCGGCTTCGAACTCGAAGGCGTGCTGCGCGGCAAGCCCGACGCCTTTGTGCGGCAGCTGCGGTTTAGCTACACCTACATGCAGAGCGATAAAGCAGGCGATTTCAACTCGCTGTACGTGCTCAACTATCTGCGCCACAAGATCGGCCTGGGGATTGAGCATAAATTGTTTGGGAGCCTCTCGGCTCGATGGGATTGCAGCCTCCAGGACCGGGCTTCGGATCAGCCCATTGACGGCACCGGGATTCAAAACCCGGTGACCCTCGTAAACCTGCGCATCAATGCCGATCTGAATGCCTTGAATCTGTACATCTCAGCCAACAACCTGCTCGATCAGCAGTTTCAAGATCGTTCTGGAGTACGACAGCCCGGAATATGGGTCTACGGTGGTGCAAGCTGGTCTATTATTAATTGCCCTCCTTCTTCAGGCGCTTGACTCGTCGTTCAGACATCGACCAATTGAACATCCCATAGGCGAATCCGGCGGCTAAATAGATCGCTATGGTAATGCCCGTTTTAGTCCAATCGCCCGTTGATAAGTTATCGAAGAAGGGATCCGGAAAACTCAGAAAGCGAGTCAATACGGCCATCAAGATCAGGTAGAATACCAAAAACGTTCCGCCCTGAATGGCAATGCCGCGCCATTTTCCCTTCTGGCGGAACTGCTCCCACCGCTGCATCCATTGTTTTTCCTTTTCGCTGATCATTTCAGTTTCTCGTTATTGTGGTGACGGTCGTGGTCGCGCTTGGCCTTTTTCTCCATCCGCTTATCAAAGGCAGCCTGTAGGTTCACCCCGGTCTGATTGGCCAAGCACAACGTCACGAACAGCACATCGGCCAACTCCTCGCCTAGATCCTTGGTTTTATCGCTCTCCTTTTCACTTTGCTCTCCGTATCGTCGCGCGATGATTTTCGCCACCTCGCCAACTTCTTCAGTCAGCTGAGCCATGTTGGTGAGCTCGTTGAAGTAGCGCACACCGTGGTCGTTGATCCAATCGTCGACCACCTTCTGAATTTCATTTATTCCTCCCATTATTCCTTGTTCTTTGTATCGAGGACCATCGTCACCGGTCCTTCGTTCACCAGCTCCAATTGCATATCGGCCCCAAATTCGCCCGTTTGTACGGGTTTGTTCAAATAGCTTCCCAATTCCTTCGCGAATTGCTCGTACATCGGTACGGCTTGATCTGGCTTTGCCGCTCTTATAAAGCTAGGCCTTTTCCCCTTTTTATATTTGGCGTGAAGGGTAAATTGACTCACCACTAAAGCCTCTCCGTCCACATCGATCAAACTGAGGTTCATGAGTCCATCCGCATCCGAAAATATCCTCATCTCACCGGTCTTCCTGGCCAACCACTTCAGATCCTCTTCGGTATCCTCGTGTTCCACCCCCAGCAAGATCATTAATCCCTGCTCAATGGAACCACTCACTTTTCCTTGTATCCGTACCTCCGCGTGCGATACGCGTTGAATTACTGCTCGCATTCTTTAGCCATTGGCAAAAACTAGTTCTTGAAACCCTGACCTTCCCTGATAAGAGTTGACCGTTTTGGTTACGGTTTTTGATATTCAAAGATAGTTATTGGTTTACCT
>JAGWBA010000081.1 GCA_021296215.1 Flavobacteriales bacterium | reverse complement strand
GGCACCGAGCATACCGTAGAGCCGAAGCTGTTTTAATCGTTCAATAATTTGTTGATTCATTGGGGTTATTTATTTGAAAGGCTTAAGACCAGAAGATTATTTACTAACGATTAAATATAGGTCTTGAAATTGAATACCCCTCTTTAACGGGAAAATCGTTGCTAAGCTGAAAAGATAGGGTTGGGTCGTGAATCTCCTTCATCCGCACCTTTTCGATATATTCTCGCGGTTTAAGTGAATCGGCGTATTTAGCGTAGTTAGGTATTCGTCCGCCCGCCATGATCGCCCGTAAATTCAAATTCTCGCACAGCTCTTTTCGGACCTCGTAGAGCCTGCGCCCTAGTCGAAGCCCCCGGTATTCAGGGTGAACGAAGACGTCGATCCCATAGAGGACATCACCATCCGGGTCATGAGTGTCAAAGGAGTAGTTTCCGGTTATTTGTTCATAGGTATGATGGTCGCTGAATTTATCGTAATCCACGATCAGGGAAAGGGCGGAGGCGACCACTCGACCGTCGACCTCCACGCATATTTGTCCTTCCGGGAATACTTGTAGCAACCGATCGATCTGATGCTCTTTCCAGTGCAATCCGTCTATATCGGCATAGGCTTCTTGCATGGTCTTTTTGAGGTCGAGGTAGTCAGTCGGCTTGAGGTTTCGGGTTTGAATATTGGCAGGTTGTTCCATGGAGTTAAAGTACGATGATTCCTTTTCAATAGTTATTAACACGGGTTACAAAGCTCGGTTCAGGGTCTTAATTTTACGATCATGTATTTAGTTTTCGATACCGAAACCACCGGTTTACCTCAGGATTTTAACGCACCGATCTCAAACTCCGACAATTGGCCCCGATTGGTGCAGTTGGCGTGGCAGCTTCACGACGATTCGGGCTATTTGATTCACGCCAAGAACGAGATCGTTTACCCGGACGGATTCGACATTCCGTTCAATGCCGAAAAGGTACACGGAATTTCTACGGCTAAAGCACGAGCTGATGGGCGTCCGCTTTCTGAGGTGTTGGACGCGTTTTATATCGACGTCGAAAAGGCCGATCACGGGGTAGGACACAACATCGAATTCGACTACAATATCGTAGGTGCTGAGTTGTGGCGTCTCGGGAGAACGGCCGATGCGGAGGAGTTCATGAAATTGCCTCCGATCGACACCAAGAACGATCGCACCACAGAGTATTGTGCTATTCCCGGAGGTAAGGGAGGAAAGTTCAAATGGCCAACGCTATCCGAATTGCACAACAAGCTGTTTGGGAAACCATTTGACGAGGCGCACAACGCAGCGGCCGATGTGGAAGCCACGGCACGTAGCTTCTTTCGATTGGGTGAGTTGGGAGTTATACCTCTCGAAAAAGCTCTGGCTGCCGACATCATGGAGCATCTTGCCGTTGAGGCAAAAAAGATCCTGAAAACGGTAGATAAGCGCGATACGCCGGAGGCGGATGGGGGAATCGAAGAATTGACGACCGATGAGGCGCATGGGATCGAAGCGGCGTTTAGCCACCTGCATGTGCACACGAGTTTTAGTATTCTGCAGAGTACCATCAAGACCCAAGAGCTGGTAGAGATGGCGGGTGCCCATGGTATGCCGGGGGTTGCTATGACGGATAACGGCAATTTGATGGGCGCTTTTCACTTTACTGCCCAAGTGGCAGCGTACAACAAAGGTGTAGCGGAGCATAACGAAAATGTCGCTGCGGGCGAAGCGGAAGGGGAACGGAAAGAGCTTAAGGGAGTGGTCGGTTGCGAGCTGAATGTCTGTCAGGACCACACGAACAAAGAGTACAAGGACAACGGTGCGGCCATTGTTTTCTTGGCCAAGAACCGGAAAGGGTATTTGAATTTGGCCAAGCTGAGTTCGCATGCTCATATCGATGGATTCTACTACGTTCCGAGGATCGATCGTGGATTGGTCGAGAAGTACAAGGAAGGATTGATGGTGCTTACGGGCAGTCAATACGGGCTTATACCTTCGTTGTTGCTGAACGTCGGTGAAAAACAGGCGGAGGAAGAGTTGAAGTGGTGGCACGAGCAATTCGGCGATGACTTCTACCTGGAGATTTGTCGGCACGGACTCGAAGAAGAGAATCGCGTGAACGACGTTTTCGCGCAATGGGCAGAGTCCTACGGGATAAAGATGGTGGCCGGTAACGATGTATTCTACGGAGAAAAGAAAGACGCCAACGCACAAGATATTTTGCTTTGTGTGCGCGATGGTGCCAAGCAGAGCGATCCGATAGGGAAGGGGCGGGGATTCAGATATGGCCTCCCTAATCAGGAGTTCTATTTTAGGTCGCAGGAAGAGATGAAAGAACTCTTCGCTGCGATTCCGGCCGCGATCGAAAACACCAACGACATTCTCAATAAGGTCGAGAACTTTGCGCTGGCGCAGGAAGTGCTGCTTCCAAAATTCGATATTCCTGAGGAGTTTAGGGATGAGGCCGATGAACAGGATGGCGGAAACCGAGGAGAAAACGCCTATTTACGGCATTTGACCTATCAGGGAGCCAAAGAGCGTTGGGGTGAGAAATTGAATGAAGAGATCACGGAGCGACTCGATTTTGAGTTGGCTACCATTGAGAACACCGGATATCCCGGATACTTTTTGATCGTTCAAGACTTTACGAGTCAGGCCCGTAAGATGGGCGTTTCCGTTGGGCCGGGCCGGGGTTCTGCGGCGGGGTCGGCCGTGGCTTACTGCATTGGTATCACGAACGTGGACCCCATCAAGTACGACCTGCTTTTTGAGCGTTTCTTGAATCCGGACCGGGTATCGCTACCTGATATCGATATCGATTTCGACGACCGCGGTCGCGATAAGATCATTGAATGGGTGGTCGATAAGTACGGTTATCACCAAGTGGCCCAGATCATCACCTACGGCACCATGGCGGCAAAATCGGCCATTCGCGATGCCGCTCGGGTATTGGACCTTCCGCTGCCCGACGCTGATCGATTGGCCAAGTTGGTGCCGGACACCAAGTTGAAAAAGTTGTTCAGCTGGAGCGAAAAGGAGCGCAAGGACAAGCTTCGGAGCGAGCAAATCGGCATGGCGGAGGAGTTGATCAAGATCTCCGAAGGAAGCGACTTAATGTCCGAAACGTTGAATCAGGCGCGCATACTGGAAGGCTCGGTCCGAAATACAGGGATTCACGCCTGCGGCGTGATTATCACCCCCTCGCCGTTGACAGGGCATGTTCCCATGACAACGGCCAAGGACGCCGATCTTTTGGTCACCCAGTTCGATAACTCTGTAGTAGAGAATGCCGGACTGCTCAAAATGGACTTCTTGGGGCTAAAGACCTTGACACTGATCAAGGATGCCATTGAATTGGTGAAACAACGGCACGGGATCGAGATCGATCCGGATGAGATTCCGTTGACCGACGAAAAGACCTACGAGCTTTTCCAGGGGGGCGAAACGGTAGGGATTTTCCAGTACGAGAGTCGCGGGATGCAGAAGTACATGAAAGAATTGGTTCCAACGCAGTTCAGCGACCTCATTGCCATGAACGCGCTATACCGCCCCGGACCCCTTGAATACATCCCGAATTTCATTGAGCGAAAGCACGGTAGAGAGGAGATCACCTATGATTTCGAGGATATGAAGGAGTACCTGGAAGAGACGTATGGAATTACGGTTTACCAGGAGCAAGTGATGTTGTTGAGTCAGAAGTTGGCCGGATTCACCAAGGGTGAGGCCGATGTACTTCGGAAAGCCATGGGTAAGAAGATCTTTGCCTTGCTGGCCAAACTGAAGCCCAAGTTCTTGGACGGTTGTGCAGAGCGCGGGCACGATACCGAAATTGCCGAGAAGGTTTGGAAAGACTGGGAGGCATTCGCGGCCTACGCCTTCAACAAATCGCACAGCACGTGCTACGCCTATGTGGCCTATCAGACCGCGTACCTCAAAGCCAATTATCCGGCCGAATTCATGGCCGCGGTACTGTCGAATAACCTCAATAACATTACCGATGTCACCTTCTTCATGGAAGAGTGTAAGCGTATGCAGATTCCGGTATTGGGTCCGGACATCAATGAGTCGGACTACTACTTCACGGTGAATCCGGACGGTGCCATCCGTTTTGGCTTAGGTGCAATTAAAGGAGTCGGTGGAGGAGCTGTTGAAGCCCTTGTTGCCGAACGCGAAGAGAACGGAGCATATGCGAGCATTTTTGACTTGTGTAAGCGAGTCGATCTGAGAACGGTGAATAAGAAGACCTTGGAAGGACTGGCGTTAGCGGGGGCTTTCGACAATTTTGAGCATCATCATAGAGCCTTGTTCTTTCACGAGGACAACGATGGGCGATCGTTCTTGGAGCGGGCCATGAAGTTCGGAAATGCCGTTCAGCAACAGGCGGCCAGCGCACAGGCGAGCTTGTTTGGTGGGACAGATGATATGGAAATTCCGGAACCCATCGTGCCGCAGGCAGAACCCTGGGATAAAATAGAGGCCTTGCGCAAGGAAAAGGAAGTCGTTGGGATCTTTATTACGGGACATCCGTTGGACGACTTTAAGGTGGAGATGGAGTTCTTTCGCAACGCGCATTTGGGTTACTTTAAATTTCCGGAGCGGAATGTGGGTAAGGAGTTGAAGGTGGCGTGTATCATAACTTCGGTGGAGCATTTGACGACGAAGACGGGCAAGCCCTGGGGTAAGTTTACGATGGAAGACTATAACGACAGTCACGAATTCCGCGTGTTTTCTGAAGATTATTTGAAGCTCCGGCACATGCTGGTGCCGGGTAGCTTTGTATATGCCCGGGTGAGGATTCAGCAGCGCGAGTGGGTAAATAAGCAGACCGGTGATAGAACGGTGAGATTAGAAGAGAAGATCGCTCACATTGGGCTGTTGCAGGAAGTCATGGAACAGTCAGATAAAGGACTTTTTCTAACGATTCCGTTGAGTACTTTAGACGAATCTTTTAATGATCTATTGGAAACCGTACTGAAGAAACATCACGGTAAGCAGT
Source organism: Flavobacteriales bacterium (assembly GCA_021296215.1). Lineage (NCBI taxonomy): Bacteria > Pseudomonadati > Bacteroidota > Flavobacteriia > Flavobacteriales > Flavobacteriales bacterium. The sequence continues at coordinate 5,424 of JAGWBA010000081.1, read as the reverse complement.
ACGTTAAAATGAGGATCGTCGACCCCGATGAGGAACTGTCGGTTGAAATGCCGGCGCGAAAGTTTCGGGTCGATGTCAATAAAGAACTTCTATCGGAGTTAGAAGAAATAAAAGGTTTGGAGTTCACGTTAAAGTGAACAATGTGCGACCTTGCGGTTTAGTTTAATTGAGTTAATTTTGTGGTGTTGCATAAGACACCTAATTAATTGGAAACGCTATGGCACTTGAATTAGATCAAAGTAATTTTGAAGACACCATCAACTCCGAAAAGCCGGTATTGGTTGATTTCTGGGCAGAATGGTGCGGGCCATGCCGCATGGTAGGTCCAATCGTAGAAGAATTGTCGAACGACTACGCTGATAAGGCGGTCGTTGGAAAAGTAAATGTGGATAACAACAGCGAAATTTCCATGAAGTACGGAATTCGCAATATCCCAACGCTGCTCATCTTCAAGAACGGTGAAGTTGTAGACAAGCAAGTGGGAGTTGCCCCGAAAGAAGTACTTGCCGGGAAGCTTGACGCTCAGTTATAATAGGGAAAATTAAGGAAGAAGGGCTAATGGCGACATTAGCCCTTTTTTTATATTCGTTCGGATGGCCGAGATACAGGAAGAGCAATTAAGGGATTTTGGATCGCTGGAGGTATTGGCGCGACAGGTGGTGGAAGGGTTCATCACGGGTTTGCACAAAAGCCCCTACCACGGCTTCAGTGTGGAGTTCGCTGAGCACCGTTTATACAATACGGGTGAGAGTACTCGGCATATTGACTGGAAGCTCTATGCGCGTACCGACAAGCTTTTCGTTAAGCGATATGAGGAAGAGACTAATCTGAGGTGCTTTATCGTGCTCGACCAGAGCTCGAGTATGTTCTTTCCGGTTCGGAAGAAGCTGAGCATAGAACAGCCGAATAAAATTCAGTTCAGTATTTATGCGGCTGCGGTACTGATGAACATTTTGAAGCGGCAGCGCGATGCTGTTGGATTGGCGACTTTCGACAGCGAAATACGGTCGATCACCCCGGCGCGAACCACGACCCGACATCACAAGTTGCTTTATCACGAGTTAGAGCAGCAGTTACTTGCTGGTCAGCCCGAAGAAAAGCGGGGCACGTTTGCTGTAAAGGCCTTACATGAGATCGCCGAGAAGATCCACAAACGTTCGCTGGTTGTGGTTTTCAGCGATATGTTCGATACGTTGGACAAGGGGCAAGATGAGCTTTTTCAGGCGCTGCAGCATTTGAAGTACAACAAACACGAGGTGCTGTTATTTCATGTCGTAGATAGAGCTGCGGAGATCGATTTTGAATTTGAGAATCGACCGTACAAGTTCGTGGATATGGAAAGTGGCGAGGAGATTAAGGTGCAGGCCGGAGAGATACAGCAAGAGTATGTAAAGCGAGTAACTCAGCTGGAGAAAGAGTTGGAGTTGCGCTGTGCTCAGTATCATATTGATTTTATTCCGGCCGATATCAACCTCGGTTTCAAGCAGGTTTTATTGCCTTACCTGCTCAAAAGACAAAAGCTGTACTGATGAGGTGGTTAGCGATAGCGCTTAGTGTTAGCATTAGCATTAGCATTAGCGACAGCTACGGCAACAGCAACGGCTACGGCTACGGCTACAGCAACAGCAACAGCTATGGCAACGGCAACAGCGACAGCAACGGCAACAGCTACAGCTGCAGCGACGGTGTGGTTCACAGTAGCGGGTCATTCCAATATTACAATACAAAAGGCGATGATGTAGTAGTAGCATCTGCAGGAGTTCACGGTCTACAGTCCAGATTTTATAGCTCATTGGCCACAGTTTATGGTCCAAGGTCTACGGATCAAGAGCCTATGGCTTTTGGCTTACAGCCTATGGCTTATGGTTCATTGCTCACCACTCAGCCAGACACCACCAAACCGGACAGTACACAGCAGCACCCGGCCCTAAGGGACACCGTTAAGGTGAAATCGGGGGTGCAAGGGGATGTGGCTCTAAGGGACACCGTATTGCCTGCGAACTGTCATTGTGCTGAAACAGCGGAGGAGCGGGCCGTTTATGTTCGCGTCGAGGGACTTAAAAAGCCCGAAGAAAAGGTGGTTCAGTTCAGTATCGGACGCGATACGTTGTACGATCTTGTGGCCCTAAAGGACACGAATTGGCATTTGATCAAGCATTGGCCCTTGATGAAAGGCGATACCTTCTGCGCTGCTCTTATTGATTCGAGCCTCTCGGCTCGATGGTCGTTTCGATCCGAGGGAGTAGAGCCCGTGGTACAGAATGAAGATCTGCGTGAATTCACCGGTGACATCTGGTACTATAAAGATGTAGCCCTTTTAAGGATCAATAAAACGAGGGATTATCCCGAAAAGATGAATATCGTGATCGGGCTGCAACCCGGGTTCGATTTAGATCGGCTGTACTTGAACGTTAAGTTGATTCATCCGACCGCGGGGGTCAAGGAGGTCGAAAAAGAAGTTCGCGTATCCGAGGCCGATGAACTGGGAAAGCACGACCGCCTGTTGCGGGTGTATATCCCGGAATGGACCTTAACGGACAAAGGAAAATACTTTTTGCGGATCGGTCATCAGCATTTGAGTGACCGTTTGAACGGAATCGACTTTGTGGGCTACGAGCTGTTGACTCCGTAACTCCTTGTCGAATTGTCGCCAGATCATGGTCGCCTCGGCGGATAGTTGAGTGGGGGAGGATAGAGGTGCATCCTGCCGCAGGCAGAAACCCTAATAAAAAAGTTTAGGCGCATTCTTTTCCTTCAAGAAAAAGGTTTTATATTTGCGCTCCGCAAGCGGAAAGGCTTGCACGTTCTTTAGAACACGGTCTGGTAGTTCAGTTGGTTAGAATACATGCCTGTCACGCATGGGGTCGCGGGTTCGAGTCCCGTCCAGACCGCCAAAAACACCCTTAAGCCCCTGATTTTCAGGAGCTTTGATTTTTTCTGTCGAGCCACCGTCGAGCAAAGTCCCCTTTTTTTGAGCTGTTTTACCCGGTTTTACGGGGGTTAACTTCGGGTGGATTTTTCCTTTTTTGATCTTTTGGGCCATTTTTTTTCCAGAATCGATTGTTAGATCGTGAGGTGGTGGTTTATGTCGTTCCAGAAGGTCTTCTTAGAGATCATTTAGCCGCTGAGTTAATTTAGTAGGGCTTTGGAGTAGGGCTATTTACGTGCGACGGGGAGCGGGGTAGTTTAATCTGGGATGTTCATGATTAATTGCGGAATTTAGGCTAAGCCTCAGAACAGCTCTTTATTTTCTTCAACTAATGCTTGTTTATGACAAGTTGTACCTCATGCTGAAAAACGAGCGTAAAGATTACCTTTCAATGCAAAACGAGGGTAAAAAAAAGGTATATTTACACTTGAAATAAACTCTAGTGTAAAAGCTACTCTCTTTATGACCAGCTTCGATAAGTCTCTTCCTTATAATGACCTGCCTCTACTTCCACCTAAAGCAGACCTGGCAACTAAAGAGGTTCTAACCAAAACCATTAAAGCTAGTAGAGCTTTAGCTCAACTAAATGGCGCAATAAGAAACCTACCTAATCCTAGTTTATTTCTTGACACAATTCACCTACAGGAAGCAAAAGCCAGTTCTGAAATAGAGAATATTATCACAACTAATGATGACTTATACAAAGCCGTGGTGGCTGATAAGAAGTTCGAGAACCCCGCAACTAAAGAAGTGATTAGCTATAAACAAGCCATCTGGCTGGGCTTTGAACGACTCGAGCAAAAACCTTTCATTACAACTAATCTTTGTGTAGAGCTTGTGCAATGTATCAAACAAAACACAGCTGGAATTAGAACAACACCAGGTACCACTTTATCCAACACACAAGGAGATGTGATCTACACTCCTCCCTCAGGAGAACAAGTTATCTTGGATAAAATGGCCAACCTCGAAGCGTTTATAAATGAAAATGATTCAATAGACCCGCTACTAAAAATGGCAATTGCTCACTACCAGTTTGAAGCTATACACCCATTTTCGGATGGTAACGGAAGAACAGGTCGCATTCTTCTTTTACTTCAATTGAAACTTGAGCAACTACTTGATATTCCTGCTCTGTTCTTAAGTGAATACATCATCAAGCATAAAGAAAAATATTACGAAGGGTTAAGAAGCGTTACAGAAGAACAGGACTGGTCAAGGTTTATAATCTACATGCTCAATATGGTTGAAACAACCGCCATTAAGGGATTAGGTAGACTAGAAGCAATAATTCAACTCATGGAAACAACCGGGCAGGAAATAAAAGAAAGGCTTCCGAAAGTATATTCCAAAGATTTAGTTGAAGTCATCTTCAAACTCCCTTACACCAAAAGACAATACTTGATTGATATAGGATTAGGCACACCGAAAACAGTTGGAAATTACCTCATCGCTTTAGAAGAACAGGGATTCTTAAAATCCGTAAGAGTAGGCAAAGAAAAGCTATACCTGAATCATAGATTGATGAAAATACTAGAACAATAAAGTACAAAGGCACAACATCGGCTCTACCAAATTCTGGCTGACCTTTTCTTTTTTTTGCTTTTCCACTTGGGCTCGAACCGAGGCCCCTTTGATTAATTATTCCATATAATCATCATAGAATTCATCAAATAGGCCTGTATCCGGATAGTAAACCTCCATTTTCTTGTGGTAGGTTAAACTCAGGTGCAGTTCCAAGTGATCTTCATCTTCTTGGGTTCCTCGAAAGCCTTGACTTTCGCCCCACTGCTTGGTCTCTTTATGCTCCGGATGCTTGGTGTTATTAAGCACCTCTAGAAAGTGTGCAAATCCAGGAGGTCCGCCGCAGTCCTCGGGCGGACAAGCGCCTTTTGCGGAACGAAGAAATGGAGTTACGGGATAGGCCTGTGGGTCATGAATAATATTCAATAGCTTTATTTCGTGCAGCCAACTGTCACCGAAGTCGTATTCATAAAGTATGGTGTCTCCTTTTTTCGTGAAAACACTATCGAGGGCGTGCAGCTTTGTATCATTTTCACTGGGTACTTCTTCAAAGTGGGCATCGCCGTAGGTAACTATATCGTTTGAACCAATCTCACGTCGAAATTCATGTAAGTGATAGTTCTGCCACGGCATCGCGCTTTGAATGTAGAAATGAAGATCATTTAAGCTGTCCGTCGAACTCACTACAATCTCTCTTTCGATAGGATAAGGAGAGTCTTTAAGCGTTACGCCCAGGGTGAATCGCGGGTAGGTCAGTTTTGGCTTTGGCATATTCAATAAGGTAAAAGTTGGTTAAAGCTAAAATATTCAGAATTCAATGTGCTCTCTTCGATTACGCGTAAAGATTATTTCGTAATTCGCGAATCGCGAATTGAAAAGGCTTAAGACCAGAACAAGGGTCACGTCCATTTTGTGGGGAGCGTTTGAAGAATTGCTACATTTCGTTCAAAAGAAATGGGGGATTTGGTATT